>CAZSOB010000333.1:0-2187 GCA_964608155.1 uncultured Desulfobulbia bacterium | reverse complement strand
CCGGCATCGCGGACAAGATGGTACACCGCCACCCCCATGTTTTTGGTAAGGAAAAGGTCAGCTCAGCGGCCCAGCAGAGTAAGCGCTGGAATGAAATCAAGGCCGCAGAGAAAAAAACCGGCAGCCACGCCGCCGACCGCCTGACCGGAGTTCCTAAGAGTCTGCCGGCCCTGCGCCGGGCGCAGCGGGTATCTGAGCGGGCGGCCCATAATGGCTTTGAGTGGAGCAGTCAGCAGGCGGCAGTAAATAAATTCACTGAAGAGACCGAAGAATTGTTGGAGGCCATAAGAGATGATGACAAAAATCACATTATCGAGGAAATGGGTGATGTCCTCTTCATGCTGGTAAATCTGGCCCGTCTCTATAGTATAAATGCCGAAGATACCATGCACCTCGCCACGGAAAAATTTATCCGCCGGTTTCGCGGCATGGAAAATCAGTGCCTTGAAGAAGGGCTTAATCTTCACGATCTGTCAGAACCCGAATTACTAAAGTTGTGGCGGCGCAATAAAAACAATTTGACATAAAATGCGATTATATGGTAAAGAATCTGTTTATTCTCTGGCTGGAGTATAATACGCTCCAGCCTATAATCGTAAACCTTCTTGCTCTCTGAGGCAGGAAACATGAGGGCCTGGGGAATTCCCCATAGTCCACAAGGAGGAAGCATGCGCAGGTATGAAACAATCTATATTATCCGGCCCACAGCCAATGAGGATGATATAAACACCATTATCGACAGAACCAATGCTGTTATTGAGAAGGCTGGCGGCACCATTATCAATCTTGATCGCTGGGGTCTCAAAAAACTTGCCTATCTCATCAAAAAAGAGAGCCAGGGATATTACGTTTACACTGAATATGCCAGTATTCCCGAAGCAGTTGACGAGATTGAGCGCCTCTTTCGTATTGATGAGAACACCCTGAAATACATGACCATCAAAATTCAGGACACATATGTTCCTGATGCCCCGGAACCGGAGGCAGAAGCAGAGGCAGAGGCAGAGGCAGAGACCGCCCCGGCTGTAGAAGCCGAGACGCAGGAAGCCCCGCAAACGGTTACTGAAGCAGATCCGGCCTGACGGCCTAAGATACAACAGGAGACAAAAAATGGCAGCGCCAACCCGTCCACAATATAAGAAAAAGACCTTTATCCGCAAAAGAATATGCCGGTTCTGCGCCGACAGCAGCCTGGCAATTGATTACAAAGACGTCAAGACTCTAAGCAATTTTATCACCGACCAGGGCAAGATTATTCCCAGCCGGATATATGGGAATTGCGCTAAACACCAGAGGCAGTGCTGCGAGGCCATTAAGCGGGCTCGTCAAATTGCCCTGCTGCCTTATAGTGCCACAACCCGTCTGTAAAACAGCAGCCGTTTTGAACAGATCAACACCCCTATAATGATTTGGAACAGACAAAGAGGAGTTACAGCGGTCAATATTATTTAACGGCAATAGGCATTACCGCGCTTGTCCTTACTCTGCCGGTGGTCAGCAGTTTATTCTTCTGGCTGTATTTCATTACTCCTCTGCCGATAATATATTATATCACCGTCTTAGGTTTTAAGCGGGGCAGCAGGCTGACAGCTTACGCGGCTGTTCCTGCCGCTGGCCTGATTATGATTACGGCCGCTGATATCCAGATTGTCTTTTCCGCCCTAAGCCTGATACCAGCCGGTATCATTCTGGGACAATCAATTGCTAAAGGGGATAGTATTCACCGGGCCGGTTTTAAGGGAATAGGGGCGATAATTCTTACCTGGCTCGTTCTGGGTATCGCCTTCAGCACCTTCAGCCAGGTTAATATTTACAAGGCAGTACTTAAAGAAATTGATACATCGTTGAACATAGCCTTTAAGTCATACAGTACATCGCCCGGACTTACCCCTGACTCCAAGGCCCAGCTCAAAGAGGTATTCCAGCGGACAAGAAAAACCGTTCCCCGCATATTTCCCGGTAGTCTGCTGATTTCAGCCATTTGCACAATTTGGTTGAACCTGATGCTGGCCAACTACTTATTAAAAAGAAGCGGGATTAAAATATGGGATGATTTCCGCCGCTGGCGTCTGCCGGATAATTTAATCTGGCTGTTCATTACCAGTTTTTTTGCCTTACTTATCTCCAGCAGCTGGTTGAACACGGCGGGGCTTAATATAGTTCTGGTGCTTGGTTTTCTCTATTTTC
>CAZSOB010000332.1:0-2193 GCA_964608155.1 uncultured Desulfobulbia bacterium | reverse complement strand
CTAAATGAACGAGGTAAGCGTAGACTCCGAGCTGGAGCACTGCTGAACAGTTACAAAATTATTTGGTTTACTGCTCTTCTCACTTTTTGGAATTAGGTATGAATACAACGCAGTAGTGATACAGACAAGATAAAAAGTAAGGCTAACATTGATGACAAAATGTCACAATGTGGTAAATTGTCGCGGTAATTGGTCGGAGGAACTCAGGTAGCAGGGGGAAATTTTTGTAGTTTACGCTGCAGGGTGCGGCGGTGGAGGCCAAGGCGGCGGGCGGCGGCGGAAATATTGCCATGACAATCATCTAATACCCTGTTGATATGCTCCCACTCTGCTCTGGCCAGCGAGGGGGCCTTGAATTCAGCTGGGGTGGAAATTTCATTGCCATCGCTTTTGGAGAAGGCCGCCAGGATATCGTCAACGTCTGCGGGTTTGGGCAGGTAATATATGGCCCCTAATTTTATAGCCTCGGTGGCGGTGGCAATAGAACCGTAGCCGGTAAGCACCACAATTTGGAGTTCAGGCGCTAATTTGAGGCCGTCTCTGATGAGCTCAAGCCCTGATTTACCAGGCATTTTAAGGTCAACAACCGCAAGCTGAGGACGGTGGCTGCTAATAAGTGACAGAGCCTGGTGATAATCAGCCGCCTCCAGTGACTTGTAGCCTCGTTTGTTGAAGGCCCGAGCCAGACGTTGGCGGAAAAAGTCTTCATCATCAACTAATAATATATTTGTCATGATCGTTGGTTGCGGGCAAGGCTCCATGTGACCATAGTCCCCCGGTTAATGTTTTGTATCTGCAGATCACCGCCATAGCGTTGGGCCACGGTTTTGGCGAGGAAAAGACCTAATCCTAAGCCCTTACCCGGTTCTTTGGTGGTGAAAAATGGTTCTGAGGCCCGGGCCAGGGTTTCTTCATCCATCCCACAGCCCTCATCGTGAATCTTGATGTAAATCATTTCCTGGTCGCCTTTTGCGCTTAGACAGGAAATTGTAATCGTCTCATCAGCCTTACAGGCATCTATGCTGTTGTTGATAAGACTTCTTATTACCCGTCTGAAAGTCTGGGGCGGCAGGCGGGCGGTTAAATATTCATCCTCCACATTCAGGGATAATGAGTCGTGTTTATATGATTTAACTATCTCACGCAGGCAGGTGGTTAGGTTGAATGAGACGGTCTGCTCACCCATGGGGTGACCGGCATCGGAACTCATCTGGCCCAAGATATCCTTGCAAGCCTTAATTCGTTCTTTGATGAAGATGGTGTCATCAAGGAGTTCCTGGCGGGCTTTATCCTGTTGATTATCCTGATTCAGAGTGTGTTGCATCTCCCCGGCGGCAACGGCAATGGCAGCCAGGGGGGTTGATAATTCATGGGCCGCTCCGGCTGCGAGTGTTGCCAGGGCGGCCAGCCTTTCACTCTTGTCCTTGGCTTTCTGTAGGTGGCCTATTGTCTGTTGGTATTCTTCCAGGGACTCCTGAATTTTGGAAACAAAGAAAACAATAAAAAAACTGGTAATAGCAAAGGCCAGCCACATACCCTTGAGATGGAGGCGCATGGCGGCTGGCAGCATGGCGGCTGGTTGGTGGTGACAAAGCAGCTGGGGTGGTGATGCGGCCCTTAAATGAGCTGGCAACAGAAAAAGAACAGCGTAACAGCTCATGGTAAAAATTGCCAGAGTCCATGACCATTTGGGGGGCATAATTAACGAGCCGATGACGATATGTAGCAGAAAGAGAAAGGTGAAGGGGTTCATGGGGCCGCCAGTGTAGTGAATGAGCAGGGTTAGGAGGCTGACATCCAGAAACATGATAATGACCACGGCCTGATTAATTTTGTGCGGGTCTGCTTCTTTGTAGTGGGCCAGGAGGAGATTGCTCACCGCCTGGAAGACGATGATGACAAAAATGATTAAGAACGGCAGATTAATATTGAGGAATAACGATACTGCGATGATCAACAATGCCTGGCAGATAACCGCGCCCCAGCGCAGTCTGAGCAGCCAAAGAAAGGCGGTATTCATGGTGTGTGTGTTACCACCAGAGGGTGGTGGAAGGGTGATGTCGTAGTTTGTTGGTGTCAATGGCTATCCATAAGATAATGGCAAGTAGGCTCCGGTTGGAAGGTAGCTGATAAACAAGAGTTGTAACTATTCAGCAGCACCCCATCTTCGCCCATTTAGGCCTTCTCGAATAC
>CAZSOB010000331.1:0-2197 GCA_964608155.1 uncultured Desulfobulbia bacterium | reverse complement strand
CAGTATGATATCTGGCCGGGCCCGGTGGGGAAGATTGGTTCCGATGCCCTCATTATGGTTGAAACCGAGCTTGGCGGGGCCCTGCCGGGGGGCTTGCGGAATGTTTTTCAGGAAGTGCGGCCCTTGGCCCCTGTCTCCGTACCCATGGGGGCCGCGGCCAGCCGGAATTATAAGGTTTATTTAGGTCATAACCTTTTGCGGTGGCCCAGATGACAAGGCAGACACCCTTCAATAAAACCTCTAAGGGACGGGATTACAGCCGTTACTGGCGGCCGGACATCCTCGTGGTTTTGATCATATTAATTACAGGCAGTCTGCTCTGCCGTGTTTTTTCTTTAGATGAAACAGTTGCCGAATGGTTTTATCATCCCATGGGATTAAGGGCCGCCTGGCCCTACGGCCGTCTGCAGCCCTGGCGTTTTTTAAATAATGCCGATCAACTGTTAACCCTGCTTTTGAGCGCCGCAGCCCTTGGCGCTTTATCTTTAAGTTTCCTGGCCTCAAGAGCCAGAATCTGGCGGCGGCGGGCGATTTTTATTATAGTCAGTATGCTTATCGGCCCCGGTCTGATTGTAAATATCTGTCTGAAAGACCATTGGGGCCGTCCCCGCCCGGAGCAGGTAAAGGAGTTTGGCGGTCAGCTGAATTTTCAGCCGCTTTTTGTCAAAGGGGCAGGGGGGCAGGGGCACTCTTTCCCCAGTGGCCACGCCTCTATTGCCTTTGAATTTCTGGTCTTCTATTTTATCTGGCGGCGGCGTCGGCTCTGGGCTTTTACCGCCCTCGCCAGCGGCCTGGGGCTGGGCCTTATGATGAGTGTGGCCCGGATGGCGGCCGGAGCCCATTTCCTCTCCGATGTGCTTTGGTCAGGGGGGATTACCTATATGGTTTCCTGGGTTCTCTATTATTTTGTCTTTCGTATTCCGGAACATGAAGATAGTCAATTAATCAACGGCCAGGTTTGATGCTGTCCCAAGCCGATAGTTGTTGAGCTAAGCGTCGGTGAAATCCGTCGGCGGCGTTTTCAGGAAACCAACGAATTTAGCCTTTTCAATGGCGTTGGTGTAGGCATCCTCGGCAGAGATCATGTTCTTTTGCAGATAAATCAGGATGGCGTCATCCAGGGTCTGCATACCGTATTTTTTGCCGGTCTGCATGGCGGAAGGAATCTGAAAGGTCTTGCCCTCGCGGATGAGGTTACGGATGGCCGGGGTGCAGACCAGAATCTCCAGGGCGGCGCAGCGCCCCTTTTTATCTATTCGTTTAAAGAGGGTTTGTGAAACTACGGCCTTCAGGGCATCAGCCAGGGTTGAACGTACCTGGGCCTGTTGGTTGGCTGGGAAAATTTCGATCATCCGGTCAACGGTTTTAGCGGCGTTAATGGTATGCAGAGTACCAAATACCAGGTGACCGGTCATGGCGGCTTCCATGGCCAGTGAGATGGTCTCCAGATCCCTCATCTCACCCACCATGATTATGTCCGGGTCTTCACGCAGGGCACCGCGCAGGGCGGCGGAGAATGATTTGGTGTGCAGCCCGACCTCACGATGGTTAACGATACAGCTTTGGCTCTTGTGAACAAACTCAATGGGATCTTCAATCGTGAGGATATGATCATGCCTGGTCTTGTTGGCCTCATCAATAATGGCGGCCAGGGTAGTCGATTTACCGCTGCCAGTGGGGCCGGTTACCAGCACCATACCCTTGGGCAGACCGGATAATTTGGAGATAATCTTGGGCAGACCGAGCTGCTCACAGGTGAGAATATCACTGGGGATCTCCCGGAATACGCCGCCGATGCCGTATTTCTGCATGAAGAGATTACCCCTGTAACGGGCCAGGCCGGCAATTTCATAGCCGAAGTCCACATCACCGGTTTCCTCAAATTCCTTGATTTTTTCTTCGGTGATAATTTCATAGAGCAGGGGTTTCAGGGAATCATTGTCAAGGGCCTTGTATTTTATCCTCTCCATGTCGCCCCTGATTCGAAGTATGGGCTGCTGGCCGGAGACCATGTGCAGATCGGAGGCTCCCTGCTCGTGCATCAGTTTAAAAAAAGCATCAATCTGGGCCATATTTTACCTCAATGTTTACTGGATAAGATCAGGGGCGTATCGCATGGCCCCTGCGTGATAATAAAAGGGGAACTATTCAGCTGCACCCAATCCGGAGTCTCACAGGCTCGCTTACCTGCGGCCGA
>CAZSOB010000330.1:0-2203 GCA_964608155.1 uncultured Desulfobulbia bacterium | reverse complement strand
ATAAACTCATTAACGGAAGAATAGCCTGCCACCACTGAGCAGTCCTTAAGGCGTTGCAAGAGGTCTTTATCTATTTTAATTTTGGCCATATCTCTATCTGTTAAAATAATTTGTCGTTAAGGTGTTAAGAGGACAGTAATGTCCGGTTAATATCTCGCATTGATATCTATAAGCTTACGGCACTGAGGGGACTGGCTTTGTAAAAGTATATTCAGATCAGCGGCCGGCCGCTCATGCCTAACGGTCGTTTGATGCCGTAATCCGCCAGAATGGTGGCGGTGATATCCGGGATGGCCGGACTGTTATTACGCCGCGGGCGGTTGGTGAAAAGAATGGCAGGCACCTTGTTGGGGTCAATACAGTGGTCGCCGCTCCAGCGGTCATCGTTATCCTTGATGGTGGCTGCCTCAAAACCGCCGAGAATGGATGACCATGAGGTGCGATAACCCCGATCCCAGCCCACTATTAAGTCCGGGGCCTGGGGATTACGGCGTTTTTCGGCCTCGGTGGGCAGGGTAATATTGCTTACTACCTGGCGGCCGTTAGCCGGATCACGCAGGGTTAGGAGGCCCCTGCGAATCTTATTCCGTACTCCCGCCGCCCGTCCGGAGGACAGGGAACCGAATTTTTCCCGGCCCTCTAAATTTAGGTAGAGGGCGTTGATTCCCAGGGCGTAAGCCGCGGTTCTGTTCCAGTCGACATCGGCAAAATATTCCCCCTTCTCAAGCCTCTGGCTGCCATAAAGGGATATAAAACCCTGGTCGTGGAGCCAGGAGTTAAGATTGACCTGGCGCCGGAAGGGGGCAAAGCCGTGATCCGACATGACCACCAGCCGAAAATCAGGGTCATGGATATCAAAGAGGGCCATGAGGTCGCCAAGGGAGTCGTCCATGGCCATGTAAAGGTCGCGGATGACATGGCCATAATTATCAGCCAGTTTTTTGGAGTAAAGGGGGCTTTTGGGGTCAATGGTACGCCAGAGCATATGGCTGTCCTGGTCGAGGCTGGAAAAATAGAAGAACAGCAGGCCCTCGTCCAAGCGACTTAATTTGGCGGCTTCGTAATTCATGGCCCGGCGTCGTTCATTAACAATCTGCCAGGCCAGTTCCATGTATTCACCATTGTTCAGGACATCATAAGACAGGGCCTTGGTGTCTTCGGGCATGCCCTGGGTGTAGAAAGGCCCCAGATTATGGGCCAGTTCTCTGCCGTACGCCAGAGTGGAGGCTATGGGCAGCACCGGATCGGCCGGATCAATATTGATGGGTGAGACGTACATGCTGAATTCCGGGTGGACGCTCTTTATATAGAATTTGCATATGCCCTTGACCTCTGATATATGGCTGAGCATGGTGAATGATAATTGCTGCCAGCCTGTCCATTCGCCCTGTTTGAGGATGAATTCTTTGTTCTGGATTTGCAGTCGTATTACTTGGTTGTGGTCGTCACGCCAAATGCTGAGCGGGATTTTGGTCAGGGGATGCCCTTGGCGCAGGGTGTTCTCCGGGCCGCTTAGACTGCTCTTGGCCAGACCGTCGACGAAGTCCACCTGCACCACCATGCCGCCGGTGATCTTTTCGGCATTGGCGGGCGGCGCGGTGGTGAAGAGGGTAAAGGAGCCGTACCCCCCTCTGAGATCCGGGGTACCCATACCGGATACCATATTTACCCGTTTACTCTGGCAGGGGAAATTACCTGGAATTTTAAAAATGGTGGCTGGAATATCGTGATCGGCCAGGCACTCCCAAAAGGGCTTGCCGCGGCGCAGATTTTCTACCTTGCCGGCGGTGAGGGGCAGCTCGTAACCATCAATTTTAAAGGTTTTGGCCGGCGGGATGACCCGGGAGGTGGAGAGATAGGGGATCATGGTGGCTGGATCACGATGAATAAAATCGTAGATGCCGTGGAGGATGGGCCAGCCGCCTACGGCAAATGATGACCAGGCCACCGGGCTTTGGGGCGGATAACTGGTGGCGGCGGTGGTCAGGGTGCCGGTCTGGGTTAGGCGGCTGAAATTGGGCAGCAGCCCCAGGCGCATAAAGGTGGTGGTCAGGTGGATATCCATGCCGTCTAAGCCCAGAATTAGATATTTCAGGCCCCGGCGGCTTCGGCCTTTGGCCAGGGCTGAGGGCAGAGTTGGCAGACTGGCGCTCAGGCCCAGAGCGGCAGCGGACTTTATAAATTTGCGGCGGTTCATAATCAG
>CAZSOB010000329.1:0-2208 GCA_964608155.1 uncultured Desulfobulbia bacterium | reverse complement strand
GCGCCCCTATACGGCTGTGGGTTTGCATGAGTTTAAACTCGTTAGTCGTTAAGCGGCTCGGCTTTAATAATATCTGATCAGAGATGCCTATTTTACCAATATCATGCATGGGCGCGGTCTGAAACAACAAGGTGTTTTTGTGGCTGCTAAGACCTATTCCCCGGCCGATAACAGCGCAATAACGGCTGATTTTATTTATATGGAGCCCTGTCCATTTATCGCGGAATTCCGCCGCCCTGGTCAGGCGGTAAACAATTTCTAACTGGGCTTTTTTGAGTTCAATGGTTCTTTGTTCCACCATGGATTCAAGATGATCCCGGTGGTGGCGTAATTCTTCTTTTGTTTGTCGTAATTCCTCTTCAACCCGCATCTCCTTGGTCACTACAAACAGGAGGCCGAGTGACAGGCAGATCTGATCCTTATCGTGAGTCTCAATAGTGGCCTGATCTTTGAGCCAGAATGGTGCGGCCTCTGGCGGGGCTATTTTATAGATGGCCTCGGCTATACCCCGTTGCCTGACCTGGCCGCGTATGCGCCAGCGTGCGTTAGTAATCAGGCGGCGGTCGATTATTTCGGGTGTTATGTGATTCTCAGTTTGGGGGGCTGGGTATGTGCAGCGGTCAACAATGCAACGGCGCAACATTCTGGCAGTCTCTCTATGAGGGCATTGTAATAGAGCGGAGAGGCGGGAGCCGCTGTATTCATACCAAATATGGTGGGCTTCATCTTTGTGCCAGGCGGCAATATAGGGAATGGCGGAGAGGCCCATCAGCTCTAAATCAATGAAGCGGACGATGGCCTTGCGGACATGGGTTTTCAGGGCATCCGAATAGTCGTCGTTTAATATATGACCATGATAATCATTACGCAGAAAATCTGTAAAATGCCGATTCTCAATCATACATTAAGCATTACCATGAAAGGCGGGATTGCGAAATAAAAAAAGGAGTTTTGGACAAACACAGACCTACCCCTGGCATCATGGGCAAGTCTGTGGGGTGCTGCTGAATAGTTACCCCAAATTTTAGGAATCAATCCTGTAGCTGAGAAGATGATCCTGCTGGGCATTGAACAGTACCTCGCGGGCCTGTTCAATATCCCGTCCTATCTGATCGGCTAAGGTCGCCGGGCCGGAGAATTTACGTTCTCCCCGTATGTATTGCAGCAGATTAATCTTGATGTCTTTGCCGTAAATATCCTGGTTAAAGTCAAAAATATGGGTCTCGGCAGATATCTTCTGGCCTTGAAAGGTGGGATTGTAGCCAATATTTAAAACGCCGCCGTAACATTTGGCGTCATAGAAGACCTGAGTGACGTAGACGCCATGCTTTGGGCAAAGATCATCGGCGGCAATGTGGAGGTTAGCGGTGGGGAAGCCCAATAATCTGCCGCCCCGCTGCTGGCCCTTCTGTACTTCACCCCGGATTTGGTAAAAGCGCCCCAGGAGTTTTCTGACATCCCGCATCCGGCCCTGGCCCACCAATTCTCTGACTTTGGTACTGCTGACCAGCATGCCGTCAACATAGAGAGCCTCTATTACCGAAACTGCGAAATTCTTCTTTTTACCCTGCTCTCGGAGGAAGGCGATATCGCCCTCTCGGCCCCGGCCCAGGGCATAATCGTAGCCTACCACCAGCTCCTTGATGCCAATGTTCTTGATGAGGGCTTCATCAACAAAATCATGGGCGGATATGGCCGCGAACGGCTTGGTAAAGGGGATGATAATGAGAACGTCTATATTGGCCTGGGCGATAAGTTCCCGTTTCTGGTCGCAGGTGGAGATTAATTTTATGCCAATGTCTGGCCGCACCACCTTTAACGGGTGGGGGGCAAAGGTTATGGCAATACTGGTGCCTTTGCAGCGTTTGGCCTTATCAACCACCGCCTTGAACAATTGTTGATGGCCAAGGTGAACGCCGTCAAAATTGCCGATGGTGACAAAGGGGCAGGTAAAGGGGTGTTTAATGTCTTGAAGGTCGGTATATATTTGCACGTTTACAACTTCGGTTAAAATTAGTCGGGAATTTGCTAAATTACAACCAAATGGTCGTTAAAGAAAGGCATTTTTGCCAATAACGCAGCTTGTAGTTGTGTTATTTAGCGAGACCTAATAAATTAACTTGACAAATGAGCAGAAAAAACTAAATTAGCCGCATCTTCAATGCCGAAGTGGCGGAACTGGTAGACGCGCTAGGTTCAGGGTCTAGT
>CAZSOB010000328.1:0-2219 GCA_964608155.1 uncultured Desulfobulbia bacterium | reverse complement strand
TATCGGATAAACGTTCTGCCCATTCGTCTGCCACCGCTCCGCCAGCGGCAGACCTGTCTTGAGCCTCTCGCTGAATTATTGCTTGATAAACTCTGCCGTTCCTTGCATAAAAGCACCAAAGGTTTTAGCGCCGATGCTCTGGCCGCTATTCAGGGCTATTCATGGCCGGGTAATATTCGGCAATTGGCCAACACCATTGAACGAGCCATTCTCCTCGAAGATGATGCTGAAATTCAGGTGGTAAACCTCATGCTGGGCAATGATATGATAAATGCCTTATGCCCTTCCCCCCCGGTGCTGGCAGCCAAAGCGGCAGAAAATTTGGTTCTCGCGGTTAGTGAGCGCGATAATGTCATCGCTGCCCTGGAAAAATCACTTTGGATTCAAAAAGATGCCGCTCTCCTCCTTGGGGTCAGCCCCAGGGTCTTAAATCATAAAATAAAGAAAATGGGGATTACCCACCCTCGCTGGCGCAAATTCAGGGCCTGATTTTCTCCTCCTTTCCCCTTCAAAAAAACGATCAATACTTAGTGCCTTTTAAGAATACCCCCCCTCCCTCTGCTTGTGATTCTGGTTACATATGTGTTATTACCGTATGGGTAATACCCCATGCCGGAAATTTATAGTTTTTGAATAAGGCGTTTTTCTCAACGGAAAACTCTTTATTATCTGGGTTTAAAGTGAATTTGTTGGACTAATAGTAGATCCAGGTGTTACAGAAACCGGAATTGGTAGTGAATATCTGTGATGTGGCATAATTATTGCTTGTTGAGGTGAATACCAGGTACTTGTTAATGCTTGTCGCCCGTGAGGAGTACGTTGACGGGGGCAGAGCTTGGTGACTGACCTTGAAAAATGTGATCATGAGGGGGTTTTATGCTGGAGCAAACAAAGACGTTGATGCCGGAAATTGTTTATTCTGAAAGGAGGCGCCTTATGAAGAGGATATGCCAAAAAATATTATTTGTCATCCTGGTTTCCGTCACGGGCGGACTCTTGCTGCATCCACAGTCGGCAGAGGCAACCGGGGTATGTTCTAATTGCCACGTCATGCATGCCAGCCAGCAGGGTACTGCCTCTACCCCCAATGATTATTTATTGAATAATAATTGCCTGGGCTGTCATTCCGGTACCAACGCTACCGATGCTACAGCTCCAGCCGTTCCCTATGTCTATACTGCCGGGGTAAGTGATCTCACAACCTCTCTTGCCGGTGGTAATTTTAAATTTGCCGATGATAATGATCGCTATGGTCATAATCCCGTTGAATTATCCGGCGGAGTTGACACTACCCTGACCAGTCCTCCAGGGTGGAAGATTGGTTTTAATGCCAATGGTCAGGTCGGTGGTACTACACCTAATTGGGGTTCCAATAATCTGAGCTGCGCCGGTATCTATGGCTGTCATGGTAAACATGACGCTACTGGCGTTACCGGGTCTCATCATCTTAATGCCACCGGCGCTATTACCACCCCCTCAACTGTGGCCACGAGTTACCGCTTTCTTTTTGGTATCAAGGGCTATGAAGCCGCTGACTATGAATTTTCACCGTTAGCCACCACCGGAGCCCATAATGTTTATTATGGTGTGGCCCGTACCGGATCTGAATCCAGCGCCGATACTCCTACTGATACGGCGACAATGAGTTATTTTTGCGCTGAATGCCATGGTATCTTTCATAGTGGTGCCAGCAGCAACGAGGGTATAGCCGATGTCGGTGACACCTTTTTGACCAGCCCCTGGATCAGGCATCCTGTTGATATCAGTATGCCCACCACCGGTGAATACTCAGGTTATAGTGCCTATAGGCCCGATGTGCCGGTGGCCAGCAGCGATGTCAGCGACGGCTCCCTGACTGTCACCAATGCCGCCGACCGAATTGTGATGTGTCTGTCATGTCATCGGGCTCACGCAAGTCCATATCCCGCCTCCCTGCGCTGGGATCCTACTACCGTTGTGGCCGGGGGTGGTACCAGTACTGTTGGTTGTTTCGCCTGCCATACCACCAAGGATGACGGGGTGTAATTATTCTCATCTATGGCTCTATTGCTCTTTGGCCCCAACCGTTCCACTGAACGGTTGGGGCCTTTTTGTTTAAGGTAGCTATCAATGTGATATTTTTGTTTTTTTTGTAAAAAACCGGTGAATTTACTTGCCTTTCGGCCTTTTAAATTCGTAAAATTTATTGAGTGGTCATGAATTAGAAAATCTAACGCAGG
>CAZSOB010000327.1:0-2221 GCA_964608155.1 uncultured Desulfobulbia bacterium | reverse complement strand
AAGGGCCGTCGGGCCGGCAAAAATATCCTTTTTGAAGGGGCGCAGGGCACTCAACTCGATATTGATCACGGTACCTATCCATTTGTGACCTCCTCCAATACGGTCTCCGGTGGTGCTTGTATCGGCTCGGGTATTGGCCCGGTTTATATTGATGCGGTGGTTGGTATTCTTAAGACCTATACCACCCGGGTGGGTGAGGGTCCTTTTCCCACCGAGCTCTTTGATAATACCGGCGAGGAGATTCAGAAAAAGGGCGGTGAATTTGGGGCCACCACGGGCCGCAAACGGCGCTGTGGCTGGTTGGATGGAGTTGTGGCAAGAGACGCGGTGCGGTTAAATGGGATTACCGGTCTGGCTCTTACTAAGCTGGATGTCTTGAGCGGTCAGAAAACATTGAAGATTGCCACCTCTTACCGTGATGGTGACGAGGAGTTGTATGCCATGCCGGGAAATATTCGTCAGACCTCTCGTCTGCAGCCGGTATATGAGGAGGTTCCGGGCTGGGCGGAAGAGATCGACCAGGTGGTAAGTGTGGACGATTTACCGGCCAAGGCCCGTGATTATATAAAACGGATTGAAGAGATTACCGAAACCCCGGCCAATATTATCTCCATCGGCCCCGGCCGTGAGCAGACTATTATGCTTAAAAACCCTTTCGAGAAGTAAGAACTGTTAGAAGGCCCAGTGTTGGATGTTTACTTTTTTTCATCTTTTTACGTAGCGGGCTCCGGCCATGACATCCGCCATGTCAACGGCGCTCTGGGCCAGCATATTAGCCACCACCGGCGCTCCTTTAGAGCGGCGGATGGTAGGTGGTTGCAGGGCACTGAATATGGAATGTAGAATGTCGGTCTTGGGGTAGTCCATGGGCTGCTCCATGGCTTGTTCTATGTGCCATATAGTCTTGCCGGTGCGGGTATTTAAGAGACGTACTGAGATGTCTAAGCGTGAGCCGCCCAGCTCGGTTCCCTCCAAGGCGTAATTTATCCGGCCCGCCATGATTAGATCCACCTTCTCCCGCCTTCCTGCCCGCAGGGCCTCGTCTGTATTACCGTAATGTTCCGGCAATAATTTGACCCGGTGAAAGGTCTCCCGGCCCAGCAGAATGTCCTGAAAGATGCTGGCGGCGGCTTCCCCAAGGCGTGGATTAATGCCGTTTGCCAAATCGAAGGGTAAAATACCCACGGATGATATGGTATAAGCCTGGGGCTCAAGGGGATGAATATAGACCACTGGCGCTCCTTTTTGAACCGCGACCTGGGCCGAAGACTGGCGCTGGCTTATGGTGGAGCAGGAGGCCGTCAATCCGGCTAACAAAATAAATAAAAAAAATCTTCGCATGCGGTTCCTTCCTTAATAGATTTGTAATAGATTTGGACGAGGTAGGCGTAGACTTCGAACTGAGGCACTTCCGGAGTCTGCGCTTTCCTGAACAGTTACAGTCCGGTGATTATTGTTGCTTTTAGGCATCATGCTGAATAGTTACCACCGTCTAAAACGGTTTAAAACCGTTCATCACCAGAAATACTGTCCATCACAGGGCCGCCATCGGCCAGCAGGTAATTAATATTTAAGCTGCGGTTTAATTCCATCCCCGCCACTGATAAAACCTCCTGGGTGCCGGCCGCTAATAGTTTTATATTGATGATAATGGATTTTGGGGTCAGAGAATAGGTACCGGCCACAATGGCATCCGCCTTCTGTTTCTTGCCCAGTTCCTCACTCTCCCGGCTTAATATCAACTCGCCAGTCTTGTCCTTGACCATGATCGCTCCGGCCTTGCGGAGTTCTATTACGTGGAAACCATATTGGAACAGGCGGGTGGCGAGAGACTCGCTCAAGGCTCGGCCGAATTTTGAGGTCTGGTCGAGATTGTTAAGATTGACGATGGTGGTGAAAATCAGGGTTTCGTTGGTGTTAAGGGAACGACGGTTGTTGATTAATTGTCGGGCCAGATTATCGCCGATACCAAAGAAATCAGGGCTCGCGGCCGAGAGGGTCTGAGGGGTGCGGGTCTGGGCGCAGGCGGTAAGCAGTATGGAAACGAGCAGGGCGGCGATCATCGCCGGAGTTGGATATCTAAGTATCTTCATTAAGATTCCTCTGATGATTAATGTGGTGCTGTTAACTATGATGGCGTCGTAAAAAGTCCGATCTACTGCGAGACTGTATATCGAACTTTTCGCAGTCTTCGCTTAGCTGACTTAGCCATCGTAAGCGT
>CAZSOB010000326.1:0-2230 GCA_964608155.1 uncultured Desulfobulbia bacterium | reverse complement strand
AATTCAGTCCCCTGGGCGCAGGGAAAAAATTTAATCTGTCTCCCGGCATAAAACCACCAACCGTCCTTAACGCAAAAACCTAACCGCACACAACTGGTTTGAGAAAAGTTACGCTATACATCCGGATGCAAAACAGCATTATCGCTCCGCGAACCACTCCTCCACCGCCCCCAGGTCACGAATTATGGGGCTCGCCGGCAGGCTCTCCCGGAATATACGGCCATAAGGCTTACTGTAAAGGCGGATATCCAGCACCGCCAGCAGGCCGCCGTCACTGCCGGAGCGCATCAGGCGGCCCAGTCCCTGGCGCAGGGTAAGAATAGCCCTGGGAATCTGCAAATCAAAAAACGGCCGACCGCCCTCCTCGTTAATTCGGTTCACCCTGGCCATTATTACCGGATCGCTTGGCACCTCAAAGGGTAATTTATCTATAATCACACAACTTAACGATTCACCAGGCACATTTACCCCCTCCCAGAAACTGGCCACCGCGAGGAGAACGGATGTGGTAAGGCGTTGAAATTTATCCAGAAGCACGGCCTTGGGGGCCTCACCCTGCATCAGGAGTTCATAGGGCAGCACAGCGCTTAAAAATTCCCGCGCCTCCCGCATGGCACTTAAACTGGTAAAGAGCAGCAGAGCCCGGCCGCCGGCGGCCTTTATCAACTTCAGGGAATGCTCCCGGGCCGCCGGACCATAAGCCGCCTCCCGCGGTTCAGGAAAGCCGGATGCCGGGATATAGAGCCGGGTTCGCAGAGCGTAATTAAAGGGCGAAGCGAGCCGCATGGTTTCTATTTCTTCATCCAAGCCGAGACGTTTAAACATATAAGCAAATTTACCGCCGGTCGTCAATGTGGCAGATGTAAAGATAAGGCCGCTGACCTGCGAATAGAGATGTTCCCGCAGCTCGGCAGCCACCTCAATGGGGGAGGCGGTAAGAATTAAATTCCTCTTCCGCCGTTCATACCAGTAAACCGAGGTGGACTCCATGTCCATGCAGATCCTGGCAAGACTGTTGCTCAATTCCAGACAGCGCCGTTGGTGGCCCTCCCAGGCCGGGTTCTGGATAATTAAACTCTCAAGTTGACGGCCCAGACTGTCGAAGGCGCCAAGGAGCGAATTTAATTCCCCGGCCCAGGATTTGTGGCGAGTAATTTCCTCCAAGGGATAACGCCCCGTCCGGGCCGGAAAAATTGCCGCGAATTCCACGGCCTGAGCCATCAGAGCCCGGCTGATCTGCGTAGTCTTCAAGCGGCTGGTTTTCGGCAATTCGGCGCTCAATTCCTCTATATCATGATCCAGCTCCTTTATCTGATAAAGGCTGATTGAGGTGCCGAAATAATTGGTGGCCACATTCTCAAGGTGATGAGCCTCATCAAAGATCACTGTCTGATAACGGGGCAGAACCTCGGCGTGGCCAAAACGGCGAATAGCGAGATCCGAAAAAAACAGATGATGGTTGACAATAATGATCTGGGCCTGAGCCGCCGCCTTGCGTAATCGGCCGATGAAACAGGCGGCATTATCCGGACAGCGGCCGCCGAGGCATTTAGCAGTACTGGAGCATATATGCTCCCAGAGGGGGGAATCATCCCCAAGCCAGGTCAATTCCGCCCGTTCGCCAAGACGGGTATGGGCCAGCCAGTCACTGAGTAATTCCAACTCCTCACTGCGCTTAAAGAGCAGCAATTGCGGGCTGGCCAGAAACTGCTTGGCCCGAAAGAGACAGGCGTAATTGCGGCGGCCCTTGACACAGACAACCTTTAAATCCGTCTTTATATGACGCTTAATGAGCGGAATTTCCTTATTAATAATCTGCTCCTGGAGATTCAGGGTGCCGGTGGAAATCACAATTTTCCGCCCCCTGACAACAGCCGGTATCAGATAGGCCAGGGTCTTGCCGATTCCGGTCTCAGCCTCCACCACCAGCATCTCGGCCCGTTCCGGCAAGGAATCGTCGGGGCTGTCTAAGATCCGGGCCACGGCACGCGCCATGGTTAGCTGCCCAGGGCGTGATTCATACTCGGGCAGGGCCTGGGCCAGCAGCCCCTGGGGCTGAAATATATGTTCAATGCTCTCTATAAAATTATGCACGGAATTAAGTAATCAACTAATCAATTTTTGCCGTAACTATTTATCTTAAAACGCGGGAATAGATACCGATGGTATGCGGCGGCACCGTTATTTGGGCCATCATAAATATTTAGTAAGTCCTTGACAATAAAAAAGC
>CAZSOB010000325.1:0-2231 GCA_964608155.1 uncultured Desulfobulbia bacterium | reverse complement strand
ATAACTGGCGGATTCAGACCAATCTTCGGGCCACGGCTGATGAAATAGCCGCCTGCCTGCACGGCTTGTTTTCCATGCGGGGTATTCATTTTACCGCCCTCACCGCTATGGTAATTGCCAATGTTGTTCCCCCCCTGGAGGAGAGTTGGCAGAGTTTTGCCCGTCAGCTCTCACTTGTTCCTCTTGTGGTGACAAACAGGCTGGATATAGGTATTGCCATCCGTACCGCTGAACCGGCAGAGGTGGGGGCGGACAGGCTGGTAAACGCGGTGGCTGGTTTTTATAAGTTCGGTCAGGCCCTGATTATTGTCGATTTCGGCACTGCCACTACCTTTGACTGTGTTTCCAGCCAGGGGGAATATCTCGGCGGTGCCATTGCTCCCGGTCTCGCTATTTCTTTAGAGGCCCTGGGGGGACGGACAGCACGTCTTCCCCAGGTGCATCTCAAGCCGCCCGCAACGGCTATTGGCCGTGATACGGTAAGTGCCATTCAGTCTGGGGTCATGTTCGGTTACAGCGGTCTGGTTGAGGGGCTGATTAAACGCCTGAGTGCCGAGTTTACCGGCAGCCCGCCCCTGGTTTTGGCCACCGGCGGCATTGCCCGTCTCGTCGCCCCCCTAACTCCGCTTATAACCCATATTGAGCCCCTGCTTACCCTGGAGGGTTTGAAACTTATCCATGAACGCTGTGCCTCTTAAAACTATTACTCCCCCGGCTCTGCGGCGTGGTGATCATATAGCCCTCATCGCCCCCTCCGGGCCGCTTAACTCTGATATAAACATCGGCATACAATGGTTGAGAGATGCCGGGCTGCGGGTAGTATGCCCCGCAGATATCAGGCGGCGGCAAAATTATCTTGCCGGAGCGGACAGTAAACGTCTCAATGAATTGCACAACTGCTTCAGCGACGCAAACATCAAGGCCGTCATGGCAGTACGGGGCGGCTTCGGTTCCGCCCGGCTCCTGCCCTTGATTGATTTTGAACTTCTTAAAAAAAATCCTAAGATCCTGTTTGGTTTTTCCGATCTAACCGCCCTGCTTAACGCCATTACCAGTAGAACCGGCCTGATAACCTGGCATGGCCCCATGCTGTCAACGATTATCCGGGACGGGCGGGCGGCCCTGGATAACTGTCTAAAGGCGTTTGCCTCCCGCCGGCCTGCCCCTTTGAAACCCAAAGGACTGGAGATTATCCGGCCCGGCCAGGCAGCAGGCCGTCTCATGGGCGGCAATCTTACCACCTTAGTTCATCTTCTTGCGACCCCTTATGAGCCGGATTGGCAGCAGGCAATTCTTTTTATTGAGGATATTAATGAACCAGCTTACCGGGTTGACCGTCTTCTGACCCACCTGCATCAGGCCGGCCGTCTTGAACAGGTAGGTGGAGTAATACTGGGTGGTTTCCTGAATAATGATCTCCGGTCGTTGGCTGATATTGAATTAATCTGGCAGCGAACCCTGGAGCTTACCGGGGACAAGGTGCCGGTCTGGGCCAATTTCCCGGTTGGTCACGGGGTAGATAATGTTGCGCTGCCGGTGGGAGCCTCTGTTTCAATGGATTCCGGGGCTGGAGTGCTGCGTTTTCAGGAAGACTGCCTGAGTTGATTGTTGTTCGCTTCGGGGGCTTCTGCCAGAGCGGCCACCTCGTCATGCAGTCGGCGGGCCAGCTCCTGCTTGTCACCAACCTTCAGACCACTGGTAGCAATGGGGCGACCAATGTTAATGGTTACCCGTCCGGGGCGAGCCAATAGTTTGCCCTTGGGTAATATGTTATGAGTACCGCAGATGGCTACCGGTACTATGGGAACCCCTGATTTTATCGCCAAAACCATCCCGCCGCTTTTGAAATCCCGCAGACGGCCATCCGGGCTTCTCGTGCCTTCCGGGAAGATAATGACCGAGGCCCCGGCTGCAATACGTTCCGCCGCCGCGTACAGACTCTTAAGCGCCTCTCGGCCCCGTGAACGGTCAATGGGGATGTATCCCGCCTGACGCATACCAAGACCAAAGATAGGAATCTTGAATAATTCCTTTTTTGCCAGCCAGCGGAAGTCAATGTTCAAATAGCCTTGCAGTGCAAATATATCAAACTGACTCTGGTGATTGGCGGCCAGGATATATGGCTGCCCGGGAGCCAGATTGTCGCCGCCGCGCAACGTAACCCGCATTCCGGCCAGCCGAGAAATTATTTTGGCCCAATAACGGGGTAAAAACTGTATCTTTGCGGTGGA
>CAZSOB010000324.1:0-2243 GCA_964608155.1 uncultured Desulfobulbia bacterium | reverse complement strand
ATGTTGAGCGGGATTTTGCAGGATTTCAGCATGAGGCCCTGCAATTACAGCTTGAATTACTCCGCCGGGCTCTGGGCCTTACCACGGCCGCCTTTTTATGGGCCAGCGCTAACGGGCCTGTGCAGCTTTTGAGTATTGTTTCAGAACGTGATGATATTCTCTGCGGCCCCTTTGAGCGGGGGGCCGGTCTCCTGGGCGGGTTGCTGCACGGCCGTGCTGAGGTTAGCTTGACCAAGGTCAGTGATACCTATTCTGGTTTGATATATTACCAGAATCCGGGGCGGACGGGCAGCGCCATTGCCCTGCGTTGCCAGACGGCCGCGGGTGACAAAGATGATAAGGGTTTTTTTATTTTGACCGCTGACCGTCTGAAAACCGGGATTTGGCGGGATGAGGACAGGGCTCTTTTGCGTCTATGTGCCGACAAAATGATTAAGGAACGGGAGTTTGGTGAGTTATTAGTCGGTGTTGAGCATGAACGGAGCTTGTTCCAAAAGATATGCGGCGGTCTGCGGGAGTTAAACCGAGGCCTGGGCCTGGAGTCTGTTTTTGAGGCCACGGCCAAGGCGGTAAAAAACCTGCTGGTTGTTGATTTTATCGCCATAAGTCTGCTTGGTGATGATATTCACTATACCGCCTTTGTCAGTGGCGGCAGGTATAAAGAGCTCATGGGCATGGAATATGGTTGTTCTGAAGGGCTGGTGGGGCAGGTGTTGAAACTTAACCGCCCCCTGCCTGGTAATGCCTCCTATCGGGGGCCGGCTCCGATATTTTCCAATAAACATTGTCTTGATGGTTTCAAGTCGTTATTGATCGTTCCTCTCTGCCCGGAAAAAGCTTGTCCCATTGGCACCCTGACTGTGGCCGCGTCCCGGGATGATATATTCGGCAGCCAGGAACGTGATTTTTTAGGACTCATCGCCGACCAGGCCGCCATCAAGATTGATTTGGCTCAAGCGCATGAATTGATTAATAAAATGGCCACCACCGATGGTCTTACCTCCCTGGCTAATCATCGCAGCTTTCAACATGGCTTTGATGTTATGCTGCACCGGGCCAAGAGACGAGACAGCCCCCTTGCCATGATTATCTGTGATATAGATTTCTTTAAAAAATTTAATGATAATTACGGCCATCAATTCGGCGATCAGGTGTTAAAGGCGGTGGCCGATGTCATGGCCAGGGATGTCAGGCGTGAGGATCTTGCCGCCCGTTACGGTGGTGAGGAATTCGCCTTGGTTCTGGAGAATTCTGATAAACAGGGAGCCCGTCTGATGGCGGAACGCATCAGGTGTGATATTGCCGCCTTGAAATTTAAAATTGACGGCCGGGAGGTTGGAGTTACCATATCGGCCGGAATTGCCGCCTACCCCGAGGATGCCACGCGGAAGGCGGAGATTATAGAGTTGGCCGATCAGGCCCTTTATCAGGCCAAGGAACTGGGCCGAAATCAGACAATTATGGCTTGAAATCGGCCCGGTAAATCAAGTTAGACCAGGACAACAGGGGCCGCCGTTGTCGTGGTATGACCTGACACCACTAAAATAAAACTGAACACAAGATATGGAAGACAAAGAATTTATGGCCCTGTGGGTTACGGAGGAAGAGGATAATGGCTATAAACGGCAGGTCGTGAAGCGCCGGGTGAGTCAATTACCGCCCGGCGACCTGCTGGTGCGGGTGTTGTACTCATCATTAAATTATAAGGACGCCCTCTCGGCCTCTGGCAATAAGGGGGTTACCCGTCGTTATCCCCATACGCCGGGGATTGACTGTGCCGGGATTGTGGAACAATCCGCCCTGGCCGATTTCGTACCTGGGGATGAGGTCATTGTTTCCTGCTTTGATCTGGGTATGAATACCCCAGGCGGTTTTGGCCAGTATATCAGGGTTCCGGCTCAGTGGGCCGTTAAGCTGCCTAAGGGAATGGATTTGCGCCGGAGTATGATCTATGGCACGGCAGGTTTTACCGCGGCCCAATGTGTGGAACGGATTATCAGCCACGGGGTACGTCCCGGGGACGGCTCGGTATTGGTTACCGGGGCCACCGGCGGGGTAGGGTGTATGGCCGTGGCCATGCTGGCCGCCTCCGGTTATACCGTTAGCGCCGTTAGCGGCAAGGATGAAGATGAGTTCCTTACCGGTATTGGTGCCGCTGAGGTCATTAAGCGGCAAAAGATAGCGGTAGGCGCTAACCGCGCTTTACTCAGGGAACGTTGGGCGGCGGCAGTGGATACAGTGGG
>CAZSOB010000323.1:0-2252 GCA_964608155.1 uncultured Desulfobulbia bacterium | reverse complement strand
CTGTTTATAACAGTCCCCTATCATGCCGGTGTTGTAGAGGTGGCCGGGAAATGGGTTCCTCTCTATATGGTTACCCTGGCCGGGGCCTGCCGGGCGGCAGGTTTTGAGTGCCATATCTATGATGCCATGACTAAGGGCGTTGGCATGGCGGCGGTGGAAGATCGTATTCTGGACTTGCAGCCGGATGTGGTGGCGGTTTCCATGATTACCAGTACTACCCCCGATGCCCTGGAGGTTCTGCGCAGTGCCCGGCGGCTTTGCCCGGCGGTGGTCACTGTTGCCGGCGGTATTCACGCCAGTTTCATGTATGATGAAATTATGGCTCATGATTTTGTTGATTATGTGGTCATTGGCGAGGGTGAAAAAACCCTGGTGGAGTTGTTGCTCTCCTTGCAGGACGGTGACCCGGAAGTGGTTTCCGGTTTAGCCTTAAGAGATGGTGAAGGCACGGTTAAACTGACTTTACCACGCCCTCTGCTCACCAGTCTTGATAATATGCCCATGGCTTGGGATCTTTTAGACTGGCGGGATTATACCTATTTTATTATCCCCGGCTCCCGGCTGGGGGCAGTGGCCTTTTCCAGGGGCTGCACATATAGCTGCCGCTTCTGCTCTCAGCACAAATTCTGGGGAAAATGGCGGGCTCGAAGCCCTGATGATCTGATGGCGGAGATAACCCGCCTCTATGAGGAATTTCAGGTCAACGTCATCCTGTTCACCGATGACTATCCCACCCCAGAACGTCAACGCTGGGAGCGCCTCCTTGATCTGCTGATAGAGGCCAGACTACCGGTCTATCTGCTCATGGAAACCAGGGCCGGGGATATTCTCCGTGATGCTGATATTCTTGCTAAATATCGGCAGGCCGGTTTTATCCATATCTATATTGGTTCTGAGGCGGCGAGTCAGGAGCGGCTTGATCTCTTTGCCAAGGAGCAGTCCTGCTCTCAGGCCGAAGAGGCCATGGAACTCTGTCGCCGGCATGATATTATCACTGAGACCTCGGTTATTATCGGTCTGCCCGGTGATACCAAAGAATCAATCTCGGAAATAATCCGTTATACCAAGAAGTTGAATCCTGATTTTGCCCATTTTTTAACGATTTCCCCCTGGCCTTACGCCGATATGTATCACGAACTCAAACCCTTTATCAGCAGCCATGATTATCGGCGCTATAATCTGGTCGATCCGGTATTAAAACCGGAGAATATGAGTCTAAAGGAGGTGGATGAGATCATTATCCAGGCCTATCGTGAATTCTATATGGCCAAATTCACGGAAATTATGGCCATGAGTGATTTTAAACGCCGTTATATGCTCATCGCCATCAAAAGAATAATGAACAACTCCTTTTTACGCCGTAAAATGGGCGATATGAGCGCCGCCATGCCTGAATCCATGCGTGCGGCCCTGGCTCAGCTCAATTTCAGCTCAACTGCCTTCCTCTAATGAATTCGCCAGGCCAGACCCAGAGCCGTGCCTAAGGTAAACAAAATTCCCATCACTATATGCTTGATAATCAGTACCTGGCGGCGAGCCTGGTGATGCCTGATGTGGTGATTATCGGCAGTTCCTTTTTTCTGGTGCAGATAACGTCCCAGCCCGGTGAGGATAATCAGGCCGAGGGCTATGTTCTGCATCCATAGAAAATCGCCTGATAATTCAGAGACTAACTGCCATTCAGCGCCACCAACTCCTCCCGTTTTCAGCCGAATGAGATAGATGGCGGCGAGAGAGCTGAGCCATAGCCCGGTAAAGAGATCATGGGCAAAATCATTGATAATATAGATATATTTCATGAAAAGAGATATTTGGTATGGCTGGTGTTGGTGATAGCAGGCACCAGGAAGAGGAGGATGAGGATCATCTTTGAACTGTATGTAAGCTCAGCTCACAGGGGCTGCCGCCATGGTTAAACTGATTATAAACCATAGTTTTTTCATTTTAGGCATTCACCTTGATGAATTTTTATTGTATTATCTATGTAAAATTATAGTAACTGTTCAGCAGTGCTCCAGCTCGGAGTCTACGCTTACCTCGTTCATTCGGGACTTCGAAGCATACTTTTGTATTCGAGAAGTCCCGAATGGACGAAGATGGGGTGTTGCTGAATAGTTACAAATTATAAATCATTTTGGCATGTAACTCAAAAACCTTTTGTATCCCCGTGTTGGTTGGGGTACAATTTTTTCATGAATAAGACTACCCACATAAAACAGGGCAGTATATTAAGCTCACCGCTGTTTCGCCGT
>CAZSOB010000322.1:0-2253 GCA_964608155.1 uncultured Desulfobulbia bacterium | reverse complement strand
TTAACCTTGACGATGACGAGGAACTGCGTTGCTTCCACATGGGGGTTGAGTTTGAAGTCCCGCCCAATGATGAACGAATTACCCTCTTGAAGCGTATTGCGGCCGGGAAAATGGGTGAGGAGGGGGGATGGCTTAACCGGCTGTTGTTAAAGTTGTGGACATGAAGCATTCCGGCGGCTCTATCCGCCTTTTATAGATCAGGAAAAACAAAAAAACCGTCTCCTTTTAAAAGAGGCGGTTTTTTTGTTGGCTGTATTGTTTCCTCTGTATATGCCTTTTCCGTGCTTTCCGTGGTAAAAATGCACATCCGCAGCCGGTGCTTTCCTGAACGGTTACGTTATTTCTTAATAGATATCCAGATATTCGTCTAATTCCCAATCGGTTACGGTTATGCGGTAGCGATCCCACTCGGCCTCTTTGCTGGCCAGATATTTGTTGAATATGTGTTCCCCGAGGGTCTCTTGGGCAAGGGAACTGTTGCGCAGCAGAACTAAGGCCTCCTCTAAGGAGCCGGGCATGGAGGCAATACCGGCGGAATCTTTTTCAGCGGCGGTCATATGGAAGATATTGACGTCCGTTGATTTGGGGGGCGTTAATTTATTTTTAATTCCATCGAGGCCGGAATTAAGCATCATGGCAAAGGCGAGATAGGGGTTGCATGTGGGATCCGGGCAGCGTACTTCGACTCTGGTGCCAAGGCCGCGGGAGGCCGGAATGCGGCACAGGGCGCTACGGTTGGCGGCGGACCAGGCGACGTAGACCGGGGCCTCATAGCCGGGAACTAAGCGTTTATAAGAGTTTACTGTTGGGTTGGTAACCGCGGCAAACTCCCGGGCATTTTTGATGATTCCGGCAATGTACTGATAAGCGACTTCGCTCAACTGGAGGGAATCTTTCTCATCGGCAAAGGCGTTGCTGCCATCGAGATTGAATAATGACTGGTTGGTGTGCATGCCGGAACCATTAATCCCGAAGATGGGCTTAGGCATAAAGGTGGCTGCCAGACCGTGTTTCTTGGCAATGGCTTTTACCGCCCAGCGGAAGGTCAGGGTGTTGTCGGCGCAGGCCAGGGCGTCGGCGTATTTGAAGTTGATCTCGTGCTGGCCTTCGGCCACCTCGTGATGTGAGGCCTCAATCTCAAAGCCCATGGATTCCAGGGTCTCGATGATTTCCCGGCGGCAGTCGTTGCCGGAATCATCCGGGTCAAGGCTGAAATAACCGGCGCGGTCGTTGGTAATGGTAGTGCTGTTGCCGTCCGGATCTTTCTCAAAGAGGAAAAACTCCGCTTCGGTGCCGACGTTCATGGTGAATCCCATCTCCCGGGCCTCGGCCATGACGCGTTTCAGGTTGCAGCGCGGGCAGCCGCTGAAGGGGGTGCCGTCGGAGTTGTGGACATCGCAGATCAGGCGGGCGGCGGCAATGCCGTCCTGGTTACGCCAGGGCAGAATAACGAAGGTGTCATAGTCCGGCACTAAGTACATATCGGATTCCTCAATATCGGCAAAGCCGCTGATTGAGGAACCGTCAAACATTATTTTACCGTCCAGGGCCTTTTCTATCTGGCTGCGGGGAATGGCAATATTCTTCATAAAGCCGTTAATGTCGCAGAATTGCAATCTGAAAAAGTTGATATTCTCTTCTTCGACAATTTTTAAAATCTCGTCTCTGGTCATCATTTAGCTCCTTGTTGTGATATTATTAAAAGCATTCCTTATTGAATCAGACAAGCCTTACCCGAAAATTCATACCCTAAAAAAAGAAAAAAATCAGCCGTTATTCTCTTAATAAGGCCACAAAATGATATTTTTTATTTTTTTGTCTACTATCTCAGTCGTTTTGTGAGATGCAAATGTAGTGCCAGGTTCTAAAGATGGCTTGTTTATCTTGTTCTCATTAGTTATTTTGGGGTATGCGCCTTTCTATATAAATGGTTACTTTTGCCATATGTTACAAAAAAGGGCAAAAAAAGGGTGATAAATTACAAAAATGATAAAAAGGGCGGTGGCGAATGACCTTGCGGGTGGAATGATGCTTTGAATTGCACCTTTTGCTTCTACGTGTTATGTGTAATTATTCAGCAGCACCCCCATTTTCGTCCATTCGGGACTTCTCGAACCAAAGTATGCTTCGAAATTCCGAATGAACGAGCCGGGAGCACTGCTGAACAGTTACAGTTCATAGTTTAGGGCAGGTTATCCGCCTTAGCTAAATAGTTACATGTTTTGTAATTTACATATAATGCCGGAGCTATCC
>CAZSOB010000321.1:0-2255 GCA_964608155.1 uncultured Desulfobulbia bacterium | reverse complement strand
GGCGCGAAAAGATATCCCCGTTTGGTGTAAAAGGATTTCTGGTGAATTAAGGGCAGGTCGGCCGCCATTTTATATTCCTGAAAGATTGGTGAAGCCTCTTTGATGCGGCCCAGCGGGTCTATGAAGGCGCTGATGCCGGTGTTGGCGGCCCGGGCCAGAGAGCGGCGGTTTTCCACCGCCCGCAGAACCACCATGGATAATTGCTGCTTCGGGGCGCTGGAACGGCCGTACCAGGCATCATTGGTGAGATTGATGAGGATGTCGGCTCCGAGACGGCACCACTGATCGGCCAGGGCGGGGAAGATGGATTCAAAGCAGATAAGAATCCCGCATCGTGCCGGGCCGCATTGCAGCGGCTTTTGATTCCGGCCGGCTGAAAAATTTCCCATACTCTGCACTATGGGCAGGATGGTGAGTATCTTCTGGAAGGGGACGTACTCGCCAAAGGGTACCAGGTGCTCCTTGTCATAGCGCTGCAGGCGGATGCCGTCCCCGGCGGCCTGAATGGCAAAGGCGCTGTTGTAATAACGGGCCGGGCCCCGGCCTGTTTCGACATGGGGGGCGCCGGTAATCAGGGTAAGTGGTTTATGAGCCCGCACCTGGCGTAAAACCTCGGTAAAGAGCGGGTTGTGGAGGGGGAAAAAGGGCAGGGCCGTCTCCGGCCAGAGGATAAGGCTGGGGATATTTTGCCGCTCAAGGTCTTGGGAGAGACGCAGGTAGGTGGCAACGGTTTTCTGCTGGAGGGCCGGCTGCCATTTTTCAGCCTGGTCAATATTACCCTGGACGATACCGACCCTGACTGTTTCAGCCTTTTTTGTCAGCTCCTGCCAGTGGCTGTAGCTCCAGAGATTATAGCCCCCGGCGGCGAGAAGAATGATGAGGGGAATAAGTCCCCGGCGGCATTGGGAGGCCGTGTTTTTTTTAAGCAGGACGGCGGCCAGCGCGGCGTTTACCATGACGATGACAAAGGTAATAAGGTAATGGCCGCCGAGATCCGCCAGTTGGATGAGGAGGGGGTGCTGATATTGAGAATAGCCCAGATCCTGCCAGGGGAAGCCGGTGAGGAAGCGGGCCTTGATGAAATCCAGGGCCGTCCAGATTAATGGCGCCCGCAGCCAGAGCGGCCCTTTGAGCCAGTTGAGAAGGGCCGTGAATAGAGCCATATAGAGGGCCATATAGGCGGCGAGCAGCAACATTACCAGCAGGGCTGGAGTCAGGGCCAGGCCGCCGTAGTTGTGGAGGGCGTTGGTGATCCAGTAGATAAGGCCGCTGTAATAGATGAGTCCGCAGCTAAATCCCATGGCCGCCGCCCGCCGTGGGGGCTGGTTGTCCACGGCCGCGAGGAGGGGGATCAGAGCCAGCCAGGTCAGGGCGGCGATTGACCAGCGGCCGGGCGCGGCACAGAACAGTAACAGGCTGCTCAGCAGAATCAGGAGATAGGGGCGGCGGATTGACATCGGCCGCTTAAGCCGCCCGGCTTATTTTAACCTTGCTCACCCGCCGTTTGTCGGCCTCTAATACCTCGAGGCGCAGGTCGGCCAGTTCGAAATTGTCCCCCTTGACGGGCAGGCGGCCCAGCTGATGAATTAGCAGGCCGCCAAGGGACTCGTAAGGCCCCTCTGGCAGGGCGGTATCAAAAAATGATTCCACCTCTTCAATATCGATCTTGGCATCGGCGATGATGGTATCCGGGCTGACTGCCAGCCAGGGCAACTCCTCTTTGTCGTACTCGTCGGTTATCTCTCCGACAATCTCTTCGAGGACATCTTCTAAGGTCACTAAGCCTCTGACGGCCCCAAATTCGTCGGTGACAATGGCAAGATGAAACTTTCTGGCCTTGAAATCTCGCAACAGCTGACCTATTTTCTTTGTTTCCATGATGAACAGGGGCGGGTTTGCTATTTCCGCCGCCCGGAGACGCGGTGAGCCCTCTGCGCAGTAACGCAGGAGATCCTTGGCGTGGAGAATGCCGGTGATATGGTCAATGCTGTCCTTATAGACCGGGAGGCGGGTGAAGCCTTTCTGGGTTATAATGTCAATGATATCATCAGCCCCGGCTGATTCCGGGACGCAGATCATCTCGGCTCTTGGAGTCATGATCTCCTTGGCCAGTTTGTCTCTGAAATCGAAGATGGAGTTAATCATCTCGCCTTCCTGGGCGCTTATCAGGCCGTTTTCCTGGCCATCTTCTAAGAGTTCCTGGATCTCCTGCTCCAGATCTTCGGCGGTATCAGGTGATTTAGCGAGACCGATGA
>CAZSOB010000320.1:0-2267 GCA_964608155.1 uncultured Desulfobulbia bacterium | reverse complement strand
AACTGGGCAATTCTGGTCATAACCCAGTCTTTAATCGCACCCGGCTGGGTTTCCGGCAACTTTATATACTCCTGGTAATAAGTCAGGGCCTGAGCCGGATCACCGTGTTTTTCATAGATTCTGGCCAGGCCAAGATCGCCCTCACCGATAAAACCGTTGATATCGGTGAGCTTTAAGAAGGCGTCCTTGGCCTTATCCACACTATCCATATTCTCATAAGCCTGGGCCATACTGTAAAGCACCAGTGGATAAATGGCATGAGTGTTGGATATTCTGGCCAGCGCTTTACTGTAGAAATCTGCCGCCTTACTGAAGTCGCCCTTTTTAAAGGCCACATGCCCCAGTTCAATATCGGCCCACAGGGCACTGCCGGTATGGGAATACTTCACGCTCAACTGCCCCAGAATCTTAGCTTCCTTGGCATCATCGCCACTCTGGAGGGCGGAGTAAAGCATAGCGGATGATTTTTCAGCCTGGTTGGCAGTATATTTCAGATACCCCTCACCCGCCAATACCACAACTACAAAGACTACAAGACTTACTTTTATTATCTTCTCGTTTTTGCGAAAAAACTCAATGACCGCCGGCGGCAGATTCAACTCCTCGAGAATCGCCTTTTTATCCTTGGCAACCACATCCTCATGTTTCTTATGAAATACATCCTCAGCAGCCATAATTCTCCCCAAATAAGCACTTGATTATTAAAAATAATTAAAGTTTAATCTTAAAAAAATTTAATTTTATAAGATACCCTTTAACCGCCTATTACCTCAACAAAAAAATCTATTATGGCAATAAATTTTACCGATACCGTACAGAGTGTGACCGAGATCACCCGTTCCATCAAGGGTATCCTGGAACACGGCTTTGCCTTTGTGGCGGTGAACGGTGAGATTTCGAACCTGCGGCGGCCCTATTCGGGCCATCTCTATTTTACCCTGAAGGACGATAACGCCCAGCTCAAGGCAGTGCTCTTCAAATCCCAGGGCCGTTATTTAAGCAAAGAACTCCGTGACGGCAGCCAAGTCATCTGCCGGGGCCGAATCTCGGTCTACGAGGCCCGGGGGGATTACCAGATTATCGTCGATTCCGTTGATTTTGCCGGAGCCGGGGCCAGGCGCCTGGCCTTTGAAAAATTAAAGAGACGCTTAGAGGCCGAGGGACTTTTTGCCGCCAGCCATAAGCGGTCTCTCCCCTTTCTGCCCCACAAAATCGCCATCATAACCTCTCCCCAGGGGGCGGCAGTGCATGATTTCTTAAAAATTGCCACCCGCCGTTTTCCCGCCGTCCCCATTGAAATATACCCCGCCCCCATGCAGGGTGACCAGGCGGCAGCCGCTATTATTCAGGCCCTGGGCCTGATCCGGAGGCGAGACTGCGACGTAGTTGTCATTTGCCGGGGCGGCGGTTCCCTGGAAGATCTCTGGCCCTTTAACGATGAAGAACTGGCGCGTGAGATATATAATTACCCGCTGCCGGTGGTGAGTGCCATAGGCCATGAGGTGGATTTTACAATCCTCGATCTGGTAGCCGACAAACGATCACCCACCCCCACCGCGGCCGCCGAGGCGGTACTGCCTGACGCCGGGATTCTGGCCCGAGCCGTGAACCAGAATCTGCATCGTCTCATAGAGGCCATGAGCCGGCGGCTCACCACCCTCCGCCAACGGACAGAGGCGCAATGCCGTCTCCTCGCTATCCCGGCCCACGCCCTGCAGGGAATTCGTCTGCGCTTAGAACAGACGGAGAGTAATCTTCACCGGGCAATGGACAACATCCTCCTCGCCGCCAGCCGGACGGTGGACAATCAGGTCAATGCCCTGCTGTTGCACAGCCCCAAGACCTTAATCAGACACCACCGCGAGCGGATAAAGGCTCTCAAAGAGGGCCTGCACCGTCAGATACAGGCCAGCCTGGAGCATGAAACCGCCAGATTCCGTCAGGCCGCCGCTTTGCTCAACGCCGTAAGTCCGCTGAATATCTTAGGCCGTGGTTATGCCGTGGTCACTCTTCTGCCGGATAACAAAATCCTCCGCAGCCGCAGTGAGGCGGCCCCTGGCGACAGACTGCGGCTGACTCTCCATGATGGAAAAATAGATTGCGAGGTTGTGGAATAGAACTTATAAAGGTAAACAGTGAACTTTCCGTTCGATTGATATCTGAATTACAACGGATGCCAGGCTTGAAGACATGGCTTCGATTCGTAAAAATCTTTGTAACTATTCAGCTGCACCCAATCCGGAGTCTCGCAAGCTCGCTTACCTGCG
>CAZSOB010000319.1:0-2289 GCA_964608155.1 uncultured Desulfobulbia bacterium | reverse complement strand
GGTTTGAATGACTCCCGGATGGAGAGGATGGGGATTATATAGCGGGAGCCGCCTACCCGGATGAGCATACCGTCAATAATGGCCAGGGTCAGAGGGATGTGGAGGGTAATGGTGGTGCCGGAACCCAGCTCGCTTATCACGTCTACCTGGCCTTTAATGTCCTCAAGATTTCTGCGTACAACATCCATGCCCACCCCGCGGCCTGAGATGTCGGTAATCTGCTCGGCGGTGGAAAAGCCGGGTTTGAAGATAAGCTGCAGGGCCTCGGCATCACTGAGCTGGGAGCCATCACCCTCAATGAGCCCCTTGTCCACGGCCTTGGCGATGAGTTTTTTCCTGTCCATGCCCCGACCGTCGTCACTGATGATGATTTGCACCTCACCCTCTTCGTGGCGGGCCTCAAGTCTTAATATTCCGCTTTCCGGCTTGCCGGCGGCCGCACGTTCCTCCGGGGTGCCGATCCCGTGGTCAAGGCTGTTACGTATCAGATGAACTAAGGGGTCGGTTATTTTTTCGATTACCGTTTTGTCCACCTCGGTGTCTTCTCCTGCCAGTCGGAGCTCAACCTTTTTACCGGATTTACGGGATAGATCGCGAACCAGCCGCATCATGCGGCGGAAAAGGCCGGATATGGGCAGCATGCGGATGATCATGGCCATTTCCTGTAATTCACGGACAATTTTACTTAGGTGACCAGCCGCCTTGTTGAAATTATCCAACTCTATGTCATGGAGGTCTGGGCTGTGAATCACCATATTCTCGGCGATGACGATCTCGCCGATAAGATTTATGAGGTTATCCAGTTTTTCTAAGTCAACCCGGATTTCCTGACGTTTAGGAACCTTGCTGCATATGGTGGGCTTCCCGGTCATGGGCCGGAGTTTTTTCTGAATATTGATGGCCTTATCTACCTGCTCCCGGCTGGCGAGGCCCTGATCCACCAGAATCTCACCAATGGGCCTGTCCTGAGTGCTTAAGGCCTGCTCTATATCCTCATTCTTGACAATCCCTTCCTTGATCAGAATTTCGCCGAGGCGGGTGGGCGGGGTATGTACTTCAAACTGGGCATCTGGAGGGAGTAGATTATTGAAGAGCTCAATATACATCTCTAAGCCGTAGACGTTGTCTATGCCATACTCAATAATATTATCAAGGGACTCCTGAAAGACCTCGATAAGTTCCCGGATAAAATGGAGGGCTCGTTGGATGATATTTTTATTGTTTTTAGACTTTTCCAAGACCAGCATTATGATGCCGGTAAGTTTGTCTAATTCGCTAAAAGCCAGGAAATGACAATTTTCATGAAAGAGAGCAATATCTGCCTGGATGGCCTCCGCTATGGCGCTGAGGTCAGTGTCCTTCTTACTTATAATCAGATGGGACTCGATTTTTTTGATCAGGATGTCGTTTTCATGCACAAACTTTTGGCGATCCTTGGTGGAGAGCAGCTGCGGGGCGGGGGTCTCAAGATCAATCACCACTTCCGCTTCCCGGGGGGCTGCCGCTGATAATTGATTGGCGGGGCTTGAGGTGGTGGCAGCTTCAAACTGGGCTGTGAGGGCATTCGCCAACTCGGTTATTCCACAGTCATTGCCGTGTTCTTCAATATAGTTTAAGGCCTCCTTGCTAAAATCGCATGATTGGCAAAGCAGATCAACATGTTCTGAAGACAGGGCCAGCTTGCCATTCCGTAGTTGATCCAGGAGGTTCTCCGCCGTATGAGTGCATTGAACCACATGGCCGAAGTTTAAAAACCCCGCCCCGCCCTTAACCGAATGGAAGAGACGAAAAACACCATTCAGGGTCTCCTTGTCGTCATCGGTCAAATCCTGCCCTACCATCTCCTCCATCCCTATAATGGTGGGCTCGAGATCATTGATCATGTCTCTGGTCTCGTTGATGAACTCATGGATTATTTCTAATTGTTCATTATTATCTTGGTCGGTCATGACTTTTGTGGTTAAAAAAATAGGTAACTTCAGCTGCAAAAAATTTAGGGTGGGGATATCTGCTTTAAAAAAAGTATGGCATAGGCAAATGTGCCCTGTCAAATATATTTGTTAGTAATAATGAATTAATATTGTAACTATTCAGCGGCACCCCATCTTTGCCCATTTAGAGCTTCTCGAGTAGCACAAGTACGCTTCAAATCTCTAAATGAACAAATATGGGGCACATCTGAGCAGTTACGCCGTTGAATTTGTAGCCGTTTATTGCCTTGGCTGAATAGTTACTTAATATTTAATATTAAACGGCCAGGTACTGAGTGCTGCGCGAGTAACAGGAGTA
>CAZSOB010000318.1:0-2298 GCA_964608155.1 uncultured Desulfobulbia bacterium | reverse complement strand
ACATTATGTGACTTTTTAGGAAAGTACATTGAAGTAATTCCTAATCCTGGTGTCGCATGTTCGATTCATGCCGGGGGCACCAATACAAGAAGGGCTACAGGTTTCGCCCCGCAGTCCTTTTTCTGCTTCTGTGTAGTTCCTGCGTAATTGATTCGGCAACTTCAATATCCGTGAAAAAGCCAGCCTATCTGTAACTATTCAGCGAAATGCCCGAAATTAGCAATAACCACTGAATGTAATTATTCAGCTGCACCCAATCCGGGGCCCCACAGGCTCGCTTACCTGCGGCCGATAATGCCGTCCAGCATACCGATGTACCGATGTCTCACTTTGTTCGCTTATCTACTGGAGGGCATTATCAACCACATCTTGGGCACATCCGGAATCTGCGCTTACCTGAGCAGTTACGGCTCATGGTTTTGGGTAGTTTTTAGGCTTTAGCTGAATAGTTCCGCTAAAATGTGTTAGACTAACCGTCAACAACTGTTGACGAAGAATTAGGGTAACTATTTAGCATGATGCCTAAAAGGTAACAATAATCACCAGCCCGTAACTGTTGCCTGGTATATGAGGAATAAGTAGTGAAAAGAGCCTTTGACATTTTTTTAAGCTGTCTGCTTCTTATAGTTTTCAGCATACCAGTTCTATTAACAGCTCTGCTGGTAAAAATAACCTCTAAAGGCTCTGCTTTATATGCCTCTGACCGGGTCGGCGTTAATAACTCAATATTCAGGATGTACAAATTCCGAACCATGAGAATAGATACACCGGCGGTCGCGACTCATTTAATGGAAAATCCGGGGCAATTTCTGACCCCTGTCGGCCAATTTTTACGGAAATCAAGCCTTGACGAATTACCACAACTGTTTAATATCCTAAAAGGCGATATGAGTTTTGTCGGCCCTCGGCCCGCTCTCTTCAATCAACACGATCTGATTGAGCTAAGGACAAAAAAGGGGATACATACTCTTTCTCCCGGCCTAACCGGCTGGGCTCAGATAAACGGCAGAGATGAACTGCCAATCCCTGTAAAAGTTGATTTTGACGATTACTATTATAAAAACCGTTCTTTTTCTTTGGATATAAGGATATTGCTCATGACCTTCTTCAAGGTTATGCGCTGCGAAGGGGTAGATCATTGAGTAACAGTTTTAGTACCCCCGGTGAACTATTAACAGTCACTGGCTGCCCCGACGGCCCAGCGGCCCCTTATTTTCCCCCTTATATACTTCAAAAAAACAGCTTGTAATTAACTCTGCATTATGGTTAATCGTCCAACTTATGAACACGCCTAAAGGCCCCGAAATAGGCTATCACGTTTTGAAAAATTTCCTCATTATTTGGGTTGTTAAAGAAGTATGAAAAATCAGTACTGTCCGGTTAAGAACTTGCATTGATGTCAATAAATTTACGGCATTCAGGGGACTGATTTTATTTTTCCCGGCTCTATATTAGGGGTCAGAATGATTTTCGCCAAAAAACGCGAAAAAAATTCTGACCCCTAAGTTGAGGGGAAAAATTTAATCTGTCTCCCGGTCTCAAACCACCAACCAGGCTCAATGCAAAACTCTAACCGGACACCACTGATAAAAAATAAAAATATCGGCAAATTATTATGACAAAAAAGGCATTAATAACCGGCGTAACTGGGCAGGATGGCGCTTATCTCTCTGAATTTCTGCTTGCCAAGGGCTATGAGGTTCACGGGCTGAAACGGCGTTCATCTTCATTTAATACCGACCGCATAGACCATCTCTATCAAGACCCTCACGCGGATAGCCGCAACTTTATCCTCCACTACGGTGACATGACTGACTCAAGCAGTCTGGTGCGGATAATTCAGGCCGTGCAGCCGGATGAGGTATATAACCTGGCGGCCCAGAGCCATGTGGCGGTCTCTTTCGAGGAACCGGAGTACACGGCTAACTCAGACGCTCTCGGCACCTTGCGCCTGCTTGAGGCCATCAGGATATTGGGACTGGAGAAAAAAACCAGGTTTTATCAGGCCTCCACCTCAGAGCTCTTTGGCAAGGTTCAGGAAACACCGCAGAAAGAGACAACCCCATTCTACCCCCGCTCTCCCTATGCCGCCGCCAAGCTCTATGCCTACTGGATCACGGTTAACTACCGTGAGGCATATGGCATGTACGCCTGCAACGGCATCCTCTTTAACCACGAATCCCCCGTCCGCGGCGAGACCTTTGTCACCAGAAAAATAACCCGGGCCTTATCCAGAATAAAGCTCGGGCTCCAGGATTGTCTATACCTTGGCAACTTAGATGCCAAGCGAGACTGGGG
>CAZSOB010000317.1:0-2299 GCA_964608155.1 uncultured Desulfobulbia bacterium | reverse complement strand
CCACCTTAAGTGTTGATCTTAATAAATGTATATATTGTCAGCGTTGTCAGAACAGCTGTGAATATAAAGCCCTGGAGCTGACGGCGGCCGGTTTTGATGAGGCTGGCCGGGCGCAGGGGATTAAACTTACCTTTAATGATAATTGCGTGGCCTGCGGCCGTTGTGCCGAATTCTGTTCCACCGGGGCTCTGTCTAAAACAGCGGCCAATGTTCCGGTGGTTAACGAAAAAATTCGCGAGGTTCAAACGACCTGCCCCTATTGCGGCGCCGGCTGTCAGTTGATTCTGAGGATTAAGAACAATACCATTATGGAGGTCAGCGCCGATCCGGAGGTAGCCCCTAATTATGGCGCCCTCTGTGTCAAGGGCCGTTTCGGATTTGACTTTGTGCAGCATCGTGACCGTCTTACCACCCCTCTCATTCGTCAGGGCGGCCAGTTGGTGGAGACCACCTGGGAAGAGGCCTTGAATCATGTGGCCAAACACTTCTTTGACTTGAGGGCCATGTACGGGCCGGATTCCATCGCCGGATTCTCCTGCGCCCGGGCCACCAATGAAGATAATTTTATAATGCAGAAGTTTATGCGTACGGCGCTGGGGACGAATAATATCGACCACTGCGCCAGGCTCTGACACGCTCCCACTGTGGCCAGTTTGGCCATCTCCTTCGGCAGCGGTGCGATGACTAACTCCATTGCCGACATTAAAGACTCTGATGTAATCTTCATGATTGGTTCCAACGCCGATACCGGGCATCCCACCATCGGTCTGCGGATTCATCAGGCCTTGAATAACGGTACCAGGCTCATTGTGGTTGACCCCAGGGGTACCGATTTCGCCCTGCGGGCAGAACAATGGGTGCGCAATAAACCGGGCAGTGATGTTGCTCTCTTAAATGGTATGATGCGGATTATCATCAAGGAAGAACTCTTTGATAAGGAATTTGTCGAACAGCGTACCGAGAATTTTGAAGAGCTGCTCATTGTTACCGAAAAATATACCCCCTCCTATGTGGAGGAGATTACCGGAATAGATACGGAACAGCTCCATGCCGTGGCTCGTCTTTATGCCAGTCCCGGTAAAAAATGCGCTGTTTTCTACGGCATGGGCCTGGCTCACCATGCCACTGGTACTGATAATGTTAAATGTGTTGCCAATCTGGCCATGCTCTGTGGCAAGATGGGCGTCGCCGGGGGCGGGGTTAATCCCCTGCGGGGTCAGAATAATGTTCAGGGTGCCTGTGATATGGGAGCCCTGTTCAACACCCTGCCTGGTTATACCGGTCTTAAAAATGATGACGTTTTTGAGCGTTATGAAGAGATGTGGGGTGTTAAACTGCCCCGGCGGCCCGGTAAGGCGGCCACCGAGGTCTGGGATGCCATTCATGAGGGTGAGATTCGCGGTCTCTATATTATGGGTGAAGATCCGGTGTTGGCTGATCCCAATGCCCATCATGCCGTGCAGGCCTTGGAAAAACTGGATTTTCTGCTGGTGCAGGATATATTCCTCACCGACACGGCCAAAATGGCGGATGTGGTGCTGCCGGCCTCCTGTTTTGCCGAGAAGGACGGAACCTTTACCAGTACCGAGCGGCGGGTGCAGCGGGTACGGAAGGCCGTTGATCCGCCCGGATTGGCCAAGGCCGATTGGCGGATATTCTGTGAGCTGTCCAAGAAGATGGGCTATGAAATGAATTATGAATCAGCGGCGGATATTTTTGCGGAGATTGCCTCTCTTACCCCGCAGTATAAAGGAATTACCTATCAGCGCATTGAGGGAACCGGCTTGCAGTGGCCGGTACCCAATAAAAGCCATCCCGGCACCACGGTTATGCATGTCGGCAAGTTTACCCAGGGCCGCGGCCTTTTTATTCCGGAGGATTATACGCCGCCCAAGGAGATGCCAGATGATGAGTTTCCCCTGCTCTTCACCACCGGCCGCCATTACGCCCAGTATAATTTTGGCAGTATGACCAGGAAAACAGCCGGGCTGGGTAAAATATATGGCGAGGCCATGGCAGAAATAAATCCCTTGGATGCCCAACGTCTCGGGATTGAGGAAGGCGTCTGGATCAGGATGATCTCCAGAAGGGGGTCAGTTAAGGTGCGGGCAACTTTAACTGACAGGTCTCAGGTGGGGACGGTATTTATTCCCTATCACTTCGCTGAGGTTCCGGTCAATCAGCTGACCTTGAACAGTCTTGACCGCCTCTCTCGAAGCCCGCAGTACAAGATATGCGCCATCCGGGTTGAGGTTCAGAGGCCGAAGGACAGAAGACATCATAATGATTTGGTATAACC
>CAZSOB010000316.1:0-2302 GCA_964608155.1 uncultured Desulfobulbia bacterium | reverse complement strand
GGTATTCGAGAAGGCCTAAATGGGCGAAGATGGGGTGCTGCTGAATAGTTACCTTCCCGAATACCCTCAACAGGCGGTAAAGTCCATTTTTTTGTTGTACAATCAGGCAATATTATGTGATATAATTATAAAAATGAATAATTGCGGGGAGGGAGTAATATGGGTAAAAAAATGCGTCTCGGTGAAATACTGGTTCAGAAGAAACTGGCTAGAATCGAAGATATTGATGAGGCGGTACGGATTCAGGTAGGTGGTAACCGCCGTCTGGGCTATATCCTCATTAAGATGGGGGTGATCAGCGACGATCAACTCATGGATATTCTCTCCGCTCAGTTAGACGTGCCGATTATCAGGATTGACGATGAATTCTCCCCCGAAGTCAAGGGGGCTATCCCCCGTTATCTCTGCCAGAAATATACGGTACTGCCCATTGCCAGGGGGGGCAGTAATATCCTTAATCTCGCCATGGTTGATCCCTCGGATGATGATGCCATCAAGGATATTGAGGGTTACACCGGTATGGTGGTCAAGCCCATGCTGGCTAGGGAAAAGGATATTTCACAGGCCATCAGCCGCCATATCCCCTTTTCGGTTCGTGATATTTTTAACCCCCAGGTCTATGGCCGCGCCACCAGGATAATCTCACTCATTGCCTTGGTTTTGTTAGTGATTATCGGCATTGCCTCCTATCAGTATATTAAGATGGAAAAATATGGCACAGTGTCGGTAATTGGTGATTCCAAGACCTTTAAAAACCATGATTTAATGGTGGGGGTTGAGGGTAACGGTAAGATTTCTCTACTTGGTCACGGGGCCTATTCCAAGGGCTTTTATTCCGTCTCTTTCACCTCTGACGCGGCTCTGCGGGCCTTTCTAAAGCAGAAAAGGAAAAATTTTTCTGACAAGCAATATGACTGGTTGAACTGGGTAATCAGCAACCAATTATCGTCCCGTAAGCCCCGTTAACTTTGGCTCCTGGGACGACTGACAACTCTGCCGATTCTCTGCTTGATAGAATATGGCAGCGCCTCTGGCCCCGGCCGGCGGCGGATCTCCCTCTGCTCCGCCGCACTCTTTGGGCCGTCTTCCGGATTATTGCTGTTTTCTGGCGCGAATTCCAGCAGAATAATATTCCCATGCGCTCCAGCGCCCTGACCTTTACTATTGTCCTTTCTCTGGTTCCCACTCTGGCCCTGGGAACGGCGGTCTTGAAGGGGCTGGGGGCCGGAGATCAGATGCGGCAGGCCGCCTTCCGTTTTGTTGATCAGATTGAAGGCCCGCTGGCGGGGTCGTCTGCCCCCGCACCGCAGGCCCATGGAAGCAAGGCGCCCTCTGCCAACAGCCGGCTGGGCCGGGGAGCCCAGCCGGCAGCCGAAGATCAGCAGATTGCCGGTCACCTTCATGCCGCCGTGGCCAAGATTTTTGATTATGTTGACCGGACGGATTTTGCCGCCCTGGGAGCCTTTGGGATTATTGGCCTGGTCTTTGCCGTGTTAAGCGTATTGGGCCGCATTGAGCAGGCCATGAATGTAATCTGGCAGGCCAGGCAGGGGCGGCCTTTCGGCCGGAAGCTCATGGATTATCTGGCCTTGATGATTTTATTGCCGTTGAGCGTTAATCTTGGTTTTGCCACTGAGGCCATGCTGCAAAACCAGAAAATCATCGAACGGATAGCCATTGTCCTGCCCATTGCCTGGCTGGCAGCGGTTATTTTTAAACTGCTGCCCTTAATTATTGTTGTCGTTACCTTTTCCATTCTTTACCGTTTTTTGCCCAATGCTAAGGTCGGGCTGCTTCCCGCCCTGGCCGGCGGGGTCATGGGCGGGGTAAGCTGGTTTTTGATTCAGGCCGTTTACGTACGCCTGCAGATTGGGGTCGCCAGATATAACGCTATTTATGGTTCCTTCGCCACCCTGCCTCTTTTTCTGCTCTGGCTGAATATTGCCTGGATTGTCTTTTTGGCCGGGGCCGAGTTTGCCTTTGCCTGCCAGATGTTTAAGAATTACGCCTGGCGGCGGCCCCGCCTTACCCCCTATAACCGCCTGGCCCTGGCCTTTGATCTCTTAGACGATATTTTCAGCGATTTTTCAGCCCATAATCTCAGCACCATGGCCTCGCTGCATGAGCGGCACAGCCGCCATGATCAGGATATTGTCGCTCAGGTTCTCACCCTGCTCACGGATGGCGGTCTGCTGCGCCGGGTGGAAGATGGTGACTCTTATGTCCCGGCGGCCCCGCCAGCGGAATTTACGGCCGCGGATGTGGTAAATATTATCTGGGGTGAAGAGGGCGGCGGCCATCC
>CAZSOB010000315.1:0-2308 GCA_964608155.1 uncultured Desulfobulbia bacterium | reverse complement strand
GACAGATTTAATCTTTTTCGCTTTTGCTGGTGAGAATGTTTCTGTCCCGAACAGCAAGCCGGAAAAATAAAATTAATTCCTTAGTGCCTGAGAATCATAAAACAGGCGTAACTATTCAGTGGTTATTGCTAATTTCGGACATTTCGCTGAATAGTTACAAACAGGCTTCCTTTATGGCACGGACGTAGGGGCGTATTGCAATACGCCCGAACAGCTTAATAAATGTTATCCAAAAAATAATGAAACGGGGGGGGAAATGACAGATAGTGTTTATCAGATGGTGGAATTTGTGGGGACGAGTAAGGTCTCCTGGGAGGATGCGGCCAAAAACGCCATTGCCAACGCCAGGAAGAAATACAGTGACCTGCGGGTAGCGACGGTGAAAGAACTGGATATGACCATTGAGGGAGAATTGGTTTCCACCTTCCGCGCCAAGGTGGTTATTTCTTTTAAATTTCACAACTAATGGTTGTACACTGACCAAATTAACGCCTTAAAAAAAATACAATTGAGGATAATTAGATGACTGTACCGGCAGATATCAAGATAGTTCTGGCCGAAGATGCCGTGACTATGCGCAAGATTGAGGTCAAAACCCTTAAAAAGCTTGGCTTCGAGAATGTCCTGCAGGCCAATAACGGTAAAGAGGCCGTGGCTATTATTGAGGAAAATAACGGCGTTGATCTAATTATCAGCGATTGGAATATGCCGGAGATGGGTGGTGATGAACTGGCCATCTGGCTTCGAGAACAGGAAAAATTTAAGGGAATACCTTTTTTGATGGCTACTGGCCAGTCCGACCGTAGTCAGGCCGAGAAGGCCCTGAGGCATGGGGCCAACGCCCTTATCGCCAAACCCTTCACGCCTGAGGAATTAAGGGTCAAGATTGATGAGGTTATGGGTGAGGAGGGGGCGGCGGATGAAATCGCCGCCGGGCCGCAGATGGGGGTCTCGGGCAAGGTTAAGCTTCGGGTTGCCCACATCCAGATCACCGATCATCTGGTACTCGGTGTGCTTAAACACTGGATAGATACGGGTCAGGTTACGCCGGAAAAGTTTGAGTTGGAAACCCATTGCCTGGCAGGCTGGAATCCGGTGCAGAGCGGCCTTGAAAAGGGGACGGTGGATGCCGCCTGTATTCTGGCCCCCATTGCTATGGATCTCTATAATTATGGGGTGCCATTGAAGCTGGTACTTTTTGCTCACCGCAGCGGCAGTATCTTCGTGCGTAGTACACAGGGGGATTATCAGCCGCCATATTCGGATTTTTTTAAACAGCGTACCGTCCTTATCCCCCATAAAATGTCTATTCATCATATGCTGGTGCATATGTTTTTTGAGGGGATTGGTCTCAAGGCCAGCCTCAATAAGGGTGACGATATTGATGTTAATCTGGAAATTGTGGCTCCCATCAACATGCCGCCCTTCCTGAAGGATAATGCCAATGCCGCCGGGTTTATGGTGGCTGAACCCATTGGTACTAAATCAATTGCCGCCGGCATTGCCGAGCAGCAGTTTCTCTCCAATGAACTCTGGCAGAATCATCCCTGTTGTGTGGTAACGGTGCGGGATGATTTCGCATCCGTTCATGAGGAGGCGGTCTATGAATTTACTGATCTGCTTGTCAAAGCGGGGAAATATATTGTTGAACGGCCAGAGACCGCGGCGGAGATTGCCGTTAATTTCCTTGATCCGGATGGTAAGCTGGGCCTGAAGGTGCCGGTATTGAAGAACGTCCTCACCGATCCACAGGGTATTAAGACCTCTGATCTCTATCCCTCCAAAGAAGATCTAAATAAGATGCAGTATTATATGCATGATAATATGGAGGTTGGCGCTCTGGTTGATCTGGATAAATTTATTGATACCCAGTATGCCGATGCCGCCTGTGCCGGTATGCCGCGCACCTCCTCGGTACTTACTGTAACCCCGGAGGTTATGGAAAATATATTAAGGCCGGTGAATAAGGGGCATGATATTGGCGCCAAGGCCATGCTGGAGCAGGAAGGCCGCTATCTCACCTTCATACTCAACAAACAGGAATTCGGGATAAATATTTTCAAGATCAGGGAAATTATTAAGATGATGGAGTTCGTTCAGGTTCATCAGGCCCCGCCCTACGCCAAGGGGGTGATTAATCTGCGTGACAAGGTAATTCCGGTAATTGATATGCGGGCCAAGCTCGGGATGCCGGAGGCGGATTATACTGACAGAAGCTGCATAATCATTGTCGAAACCAGTGCCTTTGGCGGTGACACCAAGCAGGTGGGGCTGGCGGTGGATGCCGTCTCTGAGGTGATCAGTTTTA
>CAZSOB010000314.1:0-2345 GCA_964608155.1 uncultured Desulfobulbia bacterium | reverse complement strand
TTTTAAGGTTTTTTAACCTGGGCAGGGTGGGCAATGCCCACCGGTGGTTGCTGTTGAGCTTTAAAGTCAATCAGATTGTAATGACTAATAAATGAGCCAAATCAAATTTTTCTCCCTTCTCCTGCTTATTTGGGCCCTTTTCCTGAGTGCCTGCGTATCATATAATTCTCCCGAAGTTCAAAATATCTCCCCGCCATCCGCCGCCCTTTGCAGTATAGCCGTTCTGCCCCTGGTGAATGACAGCGATTATCGGCAGGGCGGGGTGATTATCTATAGAATATTTATCTCTGAATTACATAAGGTCAAGGGGCTGACTATCAGTCAGGAGGGGGATATCAGAAAATTATATCGCCAGATGAAAATTGGCCCTAAAGATACCCCGGATCTTGATGACCTCAAGATACTTGCTGACCGTCTGCGGGTACAGGGCTTTGTGCAGGGAAGGGTTGTTAAAATGCGGGAGGACAGGGGGCGTTTAGAGGTCAAGCCTATTCTGGCCCTTAACCTTATGATGATTAACGCCGCCACCGGCAGGACTATGATGACCATCTATAATAGTCGCAGAGGTGAAGATTATCGTTCTATTATGCATTTTGGTTTGGTTAATACGATTACGGAGCTGGCCCGGGTGGTTTCAGATGAAATTATTCGGCAGTGGTTTCCAGCCGGGGAGGTTAAATGTCAATAAGGCGACTTTGTTTATGTATCTTGGGCCTGCTGCTTCTGATGACGGCGGCGGAGGTGTCAGGAGCCGGGAGTCGGCCGCTGGCCGTGATTAACGCTCAAAGCTACAGTCGTCAGGACTTTAAACACTGGTGGAAGTATTATAAGGATAAGGGCATGAGCCTGCCGGCCAGTCCGGATAAATTCATCGACTGGCAGCTCTTGACGCAGGAGGCGGAGCGCATGGAGCTTGGGGCGCTCCCGGAGGTTAAAAGGCCTCTGAATATATTTTTAAAGGCCAGAACCTTGATGATGCTGAAATATGACGAGGTTGACTCCAAAATAAAGATTGATAATAAAGAGCTGCGGGCGGTTTATGAACGGGATTATCAGCCCCGTTTGCTTATTGCCCGGCTTGATTTTAAGGATAATAAGGCGGCCGCCGCCGCTGAAATTATGTTTGGCGGCCGGCATTTCAGTCTTGACGAATTGAAGCAAAAAGCGGCCGGCAGCCCGCCAGCCTTTAAAATGCGCCACCCGCAATGGCTGCGGCCGCGCACTCTGCCAAAGACCTGGCAAAAAGCGGTGGGTGAGAAGACCGGGGCGGTTGTCAGACCAACTGGTAGCGGGCCGTATCTAATATATGTCGTGGCCGTTAAGAAGGGTGATGACGATGATTTTGCCCGTAAGAAAAAGGCGGTCTATGAGGCTCTTTACAGTAAAAAACAACATAAGCTGACAGAAGACTTGCTTCGCCGCCTGCAAAAATTATATAACTTAAAGGTAAATCGTTCATTATTGGTGGCCATTGATCTTACTAATCCGCGCAAAGCAAATTGGGATAAGGCGCTGGTAACCTCAAGGCGCGGGCAGGCAACGGTCGGCTATTTTATTGCCCAATGCCGTAAGGAAGGGCTGCTGTTACAAAAATCTCCTGGCAACAATAAAAAAACGGTGGCGGCAATAAAGCAAAGGGCCATGAGCGCCATGGTCTCAAACTCTCTTGCCGACTGGGCGGCCGCTGACCGGCATTATGAAAATAAACCGCCCTTTAAATGGGTATATCAATTTTATCGTCAGCACCGGCTCATTAAGGCTCTGGAAAACAGAATATGGTTCGGAGCTGAGAGCCCGCCGAGCCCGGAGGAGATTAAGAACTTTTACGAGACAAACAAAGGAGATTTTCAGACTCCGGAGTTGGTAAAGATAGTCTTGGTGCACGGCAAGGCCAGGGACATTAGCCGCCTTTACGCGGTCAGCGTGGTGGCTGGTGAACTGGCGAAGACCGCCCACCGATATCCGGTGAGTCTGCAAAACAGCGCTCAACATGATATCGTTATTAATACACTGTCCGGCCCGGTAGTCAGGGCTCTGGTTAGAATGGCTGAGGGCGATATCAGCCCGCCTTTTACCGATAACGGCAGTATGGCTCTGGTACAGTTGGTCAAGAGGCGGGCTGGCTGCACTCTACCTCTGCAAAAGGTGGAGAAAAAAATTATCAAACGTATTATCAGGATTAGAAAAGAGGAAAAACGTCGGCAATATATTAAAAATCTAAGGCGGCATTCAACCATTAAGGTTAATAAGCCCGTTTGGCAGGGACTGCTTGACGAATATCATAAAAAATGAGTAACTATTCAGCAGCACCCCATCTTCGTCCATTCGGGACTTCTCGAATACAA
>CAZSOB010000313.1:0-2348 GCA_964608155.1 uncultured Desulfobulbia bacterium | reverse complement strand
TGGTCTGCCGAAACGCCACAACGCAGTAGATCGGACTTTTTACGACGCCATCAACAATTTATTAGTGTATATAAACAGTTTGAAAAGAGAGTGGTCAAGAAAAAAAATAGGTAAAAATACTATTTTTTACATTTTTTTATGGTTCATGAGCCTGAAAGTTACATGAAGAATAAATTCCTGTTGTTCGTTGCTGCTTTTATTTTGCTCTTTGTCAGTGGCTGTCGTCCGCGGCTGCCGCGCCTGACGGGGGGCTGCCGGATGAGGGCGCTGAAGACGGTGCCGGATATGGTGGATGGTGGTTCAAGGGCCTCTCTTGAGGCAGCTCTGGCAAACAGTATCGCCTATTGGCGGCGGCGGAATGGCGCTGTCAGGCTTAAAATATGCGGGTCGGAGTCCGAGACGGCCGGGGATCTTCTGGCCTCTTTGTTAAAGTTTCAGAAACTGCTCCAGACCTTGCCGGATATTGCCCTGCCGGATGCTGTGGCGGCAAACTTTAAGGTCTGCCAGGCTCAGAACAGCAGGGGCGGGGACGATATTCTGGTAACCGGTTATTATCAGCCGATTTTTAAGGGCAGCCTCATAAAACAGCCGCCCTTTATCTACCCCATCTATGGCCTGCCCCCTGATCTTATTAAGGCCCGTCATTATGGGGCCGCCGGGAGCGGCCGGCCATTTGTCGGCCGCCTGGAAAATGGCCGCCTGCGGCCTTATTGGCGACGGGCCGATATAGAGGATAAACGACTGCTGACCGGCCATGAATTATTATATCTCCGTGATCCGGTGGACGTATTTGTCCTCCAGATTCAAGGCTCCGGCCTCATCCGGCTGCCGGACGGCCGTCTGCTGCAGGCCCGCTATGCCGGTTCAAATGGCCGGAACTATAAAAGTATTGGCCGTCTGCTGGTGGATGAGGGTAAAATGCCGTTAAAGAAGGTCAGCATGGAGGCCATCCGTGCTTATCTAACCTCCCATCTTGACGAGCGCCGTCGAATCCTGCATTATAATGACAGGTATATTTTTTTCCGTCTCGATGATGACCCGGCGGCCGGGCCGGTGGGCAGTATGGGTAAGGCGCTGGTGGCCGGCCGCTCAGCGGCCCTTGATCCGCGTTGCTTTCCCATGGGCGGGCTTTATTATCTTGAGACCACTGTGCCGGAATTTGCTCACGGCCAGCTTCGCGGGCGGCGGCCGTTACGGCGTTTTGTCTTTCAGCAGGACAGCGGGGCGGCCATCAGGGGATCCGGCCGTCTTGATCTTTTTATGGGGACAGGGTTAGGGGCCGCCGCTGTGGCTGGTCATATGAAGGAAGCCGGCCGTCTATATTTGTTAATTCCGAATTCCAAATGAATCTCGAACCTGGAGATATACTATGAAACGCGCTGAAATAGATTATTGGATTGCCTGTATGCTGGCCAGTCCGGGTTATGTATCCGATCTCAATATAACCGTGGGTAAGCCGCTGCAGGTGGAATCATCCGGGGAATTAATCCCAGTGGGGGTTGAGCCGGAGGTCAAACAACTGACCCCCTTTCAGACCGAGGTTTTTGCCTTGAATATTATTGGCGGCAATAAACGGCTACTCAAGGATCTGGTGGAAAACGGTTCCTGTGATCTCTCCTACTCCCTCGGGAACAAGGCCCGTTTTCGGGTAAATATATTTTCGCAGAAGGGGCATCTCTCCACCGTCCTCCGTATTTTACCCACGACTATTCCCACCATTGATTCCCTTAATCTGCCGCCGATTTTTCATAAGATGCCCCAGGAGTTAAACGGTATTATTCTGGTTACCGGCGCCACCGGCTCCGGTAAATCAACCACTCTCGCGGCCCTTCTGCATCAGATAAACCGGGAGCGCCAGGTGCATGTGGTCACCCTGGAAGACCCCATTGAGTTTGAGCATCCCCAGATTAAGGCCACCTTTAATCAACGGGAGCTGGGCAATGATTTTGATACCTTTCCCAATGGTCTGCGGGCCGCCCTCCGCCAGGCCCCCAGGGTCATTCTGGTGGGCGAGATGCGGGATCGGGAAACCATGGAAATAGGCCTGACGGCGGCGGAAACCGGCCATCTGGTAATGAGTACTCTGCATACTGTGGATGCCGGGCAGGCCATTAATCGCTGCCTCGGCATGTTTGATGCCCGTGAGCAGGGGCAGATCAGGAACCGTCTGGTGGATACCATTCGCTGGGTGGTGGGCCAACGTCTGCTGCCCAAGATCGGCGGCGGCCGGGTGGCGGCGTTGGAGGTCATGCGTAAAAACCTGCGGGTTGCCGATGCCATTCTGCATGGGGAGTCGGAGGGCAAGACCTTTTACGATATTATCAGTGATGGTCACGCCCTGGGGATGC
>CAZSOB010000312.1:0-2352 GCA_964608155.1 uncultured Desulfobulbia bacterium | reverse complement strand
GCCGTCCCCTTATTCTTCATACCATTGATCTTTTGCGCCGGGCCGGATTCCAGAAAATTATTGTCAACGCCTATTATCTGGCCGACCAGATAATAGATATCCTAAGTTCGGAACCAGACATCGTTATTCAGAAGGAGGCAATTGAGCTGGGAACCGGCGGCGCTCTGCGGCTGGCCATGGACAATTTTGGCTCCGGCCCCGTTCTGATTACCAATGGTGATATATTCCATCATATTGATTATGGGGCCATCTATGAGTCCCACGTCGGGAGCGGTCGTGATCTTACCATGCTCATGCACGATTATCCCCGATTCAATACGGTCTGGGTGGATAATGGGGAGCTTAAACTCTTCAGACCCGAACACCCTCTTAACAGCGGTATTTCTCTGGCCTTCACCGGTATTCAAGTATTAAAACCGGGCATCTTAACTGATATCAAGCCGGGCGTTTTTGTAGATATTATTGATTATTATCAACAATATATAAATAATGGCGGTTTTATACGGGCCGCGCTCACCGATGATTTTTGGTATGATATGGGTACGGCGGCTGATTATCTTGCTCTCCACTCCAGACTCCTGCCCGCTTGGAAGCCGCCGGGCGGTTGGCGGCTGTTAAATCAGGTTGGATTTTATGCGGCGGCGGGTGTTAAGCTCGGCAAGAATGTCAGCCTCCTGGATTGGGGAATAATCGGCCCGGGGGCGGTTGTGGGTGATAATGCCCGTCTTCGGCGGGTCGTGGTTTGGGATGGGGTGGTGATCCCCGCTGGTGCCGTGCTTACAGATCAGATTGTCTGCGCTTGCTGAAACGAGACCACCTGATAAATTTTACTAAATGTCGGGTAACTATTCAGCAGTACCCCATCTCGGAGTCTACGCTTACCTCGCCCATTTAGGCCTTCTCGAATACCAAAGTATGCTTCGAAGTCCTAAATGAACGAACCTGAGGTACTGCTGAACAGTTACGCTCTGGGGTTATTGTTACTTTTATGCACTACGCTGAATAGTTACAATGTCGGTAAGGGTAGGGATCGCGGGTGGAAATTTTAATAAAAAATATACTCCAGCGGGCGGGGCTGCTTTCCACGCTGGGTGAATTCAATTGTCGACCTTTCGGGGGCGACGGCTCCGACCGCCGCTTTTTTCGCTGCCGGGGCGGCCATAGAAACCTAATCGTCATCCTGCCATCTCCAACTCTTAAGCAGGCTAAGGCCGAGGCCAGGGCCTGTTTTCTCATCGGCCGCCATCTTTATGAACGTGGGGTGGCGGTTCCCCGTCCCTATGCCTATGATGAAGAAAGCGCCGGAGTTATTTTTGAAGACCTTGGTACGGTACTTCTCTATGATGAGGTATGCCGGGCCGCTGCTAAACCGGCTGACATCAATAAATATTATAGTCAGGCCCTATCTGCCCTGGCAGCATTTCAGACTCGGGGCAGACAGGGGTTTGATCCGCAATGTTGCTGGGATACCCAGCATTATGACCGGCACCTGATGCTGGAACGAGAGTGCCATTATTTCAGCCGGGAATTTTGCCGGGGGTATATGGCCGCCGCGACCCCGGCCGGGTTGGAGGATGATTTCAGCTTCCTTGTTAACAGGGCCGTTAAGGTGTCTGCTGATTATCTCCTGCATCGTGATTTTCAGTCCCGTAATCTCATGATTAATCAGGATGGTATCAAAATTATAGATTTTCAGGGTTCTCGTCTGGGGCCGCTGGCCTACGATCCGGCTTCATTGTTGAATGATCCTTATGTTAATTTAGAGCATGGGATTCGGCGGAAATTGCTGTCTGGGTATATCCGGGAATTAAAAAAACATACAGCACTGAGTGAATTGGAGTTTATGGACTCGTATTATCACATAGCCCTGCTTCGTAATTTGCAGGTTCTGGGGGCCTACTCATTTCTGAGCCGGGTAAGGGGTAAACTGTTTTTTCAACAATTTATCGCTCCAGCCTTTAGTGATCTGCAGGCCCTGTTGAAAGGAGAATTAAAGGGCGAATATCCCCATCTGGAACGTTTCATGGGAGAGCTTAACTTGTCCCAGTGAACTACAGATCTCTATCGGTGGTTAATTCAGCTTTGGTAAAGATTTTTTTTAATCTTTTTTCGACCACTGGCGGGACGATGATAAATGTAAATCCCGCCCTGATCTTCAGAGGGGTAAAATCAGGGTTACGTTCAATGATCTTGAGGCTGGACAGTACTGCGTATATTCCTTTCAGGCTGGCAATCTCCTCGTCACCTGTAAAATTGATGGTTATCATCACCGGATCACAAATCTGGAAAATATTATCGGTGGTAAATTCACATAACAGCCCGCCGGAACTTATATTCAGGACATCGGTTTGC
>CAZSOB010000311.1:0-2360 GCA_964608155.1 uncultured Desulfobulbia bacterium | reverse complement strand
GTAATCCGCCCTCAACAATCGTCTCGGTAAATTTACCGAAAACATAAAATACAAAGCCCACCCCGACCAGAATCAGGAGCATGGTAAATAATCTGCCGCCCGGCCCCAGGGGCATAACCTCATGATACCCCACGGTGGTAATGGTAATCACCGTCATATAGAGGGAATCCATAAAGCCGGCCCCGGCAATGGTCATATAGCCCAATGTGCCAAAGAGCAGAATCAGGACAAAGGCCATTACCCCCTGGGTAATTTTAGTCATAATAAAATTCTTATTTTAATTTTTACCGCCCAACTACCGATAAGTTAATTAGCGGACATTTCGTGTAACTATTCACCTGCACCCAATCCGGAGTCTGCGCTTTCCTGAACAGTTACAGCTCACAGTTTAGGATAGCTTTTTGCTTGTACCTGAATAGTTACCCATTTCGTAAGAGTAAAAAAGCCTGGAGAACAAAATCATGACCTGCCGCGAAGCCCTGAAGGTATTAATGCTCAGCCCTTTTTATTTCAAACTGGATCTCACCGCCCGGCTTGAGCTCCTCAATGAGTTCATGCGGATATGCAACCACGTCTAAGCGCCAGTGTCCTGATTTTTTAGTTTTCCCCCATAACCAGTTAGCCATCAAAGACATCCCCTCCTGTCTAAGTTGTACAATGCCGATATTTCATTGGCAATATCAAAAGTTTGGTTTATAGTTTTCGACGATTTACCTGAAAGTATGTAAAGGCCTGTGCCTTGCGCTCGACTTTCAACTTTCGTTATGCCCGGCCAGCAGCATGGCTGTTATATTAATTTGGCTGGTTATTTCAGCACACCGGCCTAAACACCTACATTTAACCAGGAGGAAATAAGCATGAACATCTTAATTTTCGGGCCCAATGGCAGTGGCAAAGGCACTCAAGGAGCCATTATCCAAAAAAAGAATAATTGCCCTCATATTGAATCAGGGGCAATTTTCAGGAAAAATATCGGCGGAGGAACCGAGCTTGGCAAACAGGCGAAGTCCTATATCGACAAAGGGGATCTGGTCCCGGACGATATTACTATTCCCATGATCCTCAGTCGTTTAAAAGAGAGCGATTGCGCCAACGGCTGGATCCTGGACGGCTTCCCGCGCAATAAGGTGCAGGCCGAGACCCTGGCCGCCGCCCTTAAAGAGGCAAATATAAATCTCGATTGCGTTATTGAAATCCTCCTCGCCCGTGACATAGCCAAGATACGCATCACCGGCCGCCGCCTGTGCGTCAACGACAATAACCATCCAAACCACATTGCCTTTGAGGCCATTAAGCCGGTGGAAAAAGACGGTAAAATCGTCTGCCGGGTTTGCGGCGGCGATTTAAATACCCGCCCTGATGACCAGGACGATGCCGCCATTGATAAACGCCATGACATCTATTACGATGACAAAACCGGCACCATGGCCGCAGTAAATTTCTTCAAGAACCAGGGAGATTACAAGGTTATCTCGGTTGACGGTACATTGTCAATCCAAGAGGTAAGCGATTCCATAATGAAGCAGCTGGCATAACAGAGTAGAGGGGCGCGAGGCCTTACGGCTCGCGCCTTCTCTATCTTATTTCTTCGTAATATTTCTGGATATAACGCTGGGAGAATTTTTCTACCTTGTTTATACTGGCAGCATGATTGACAAACAAATCACCTGTTTTCACCTTTACCAATAGTGCTGCTACATTATCCCGCACCCGTTCCCATACATTCCGCCTGTAGGCCGTATCCAGTGTTACCAACTCTTCCGGTTTAGCCTGGCAGCGTTTATAATAACTCGGCAGGCTCCACTTCAATCCCCACAATAATACCAAGGCCGTTACAAGGCTGAAACTAACCAGCGGCATAATTAACTGTTCCGGCCTGACCATGCCGGTGGACAGCAGAGAAGTCAAAAAGGGATGTTCCGGAAAACCATATAGTCCCCTGCTGATCAGATCAAGGAACAACAGACAGAACCCCCCGGCCAACAAGGCATTTTTTACCGTTCGCCAAAATATTTTCTTACCGCCCTGGGCAAAACTCCACATGGCCTCGGCCACCATATGCAACTCCTGGGTCTGTTTGTCAACATTCTGCAGAACATGACTTATGCGCAGCCCTGGCGCCTTTAAAATCAACTCCTTCAGATGCTGCCTTTCAGGGGCCCAGACCATAAGCTCATCCTGGGCCGCAGCCATATCCGGGGCATAAGTCAGATAGATGCGCGGGATATCCTTGCGGCCCGTCATCTGGGAAAGATTCCAGCACAGAGTACCGTAGGAGCGCACCAGATCAGCAAGATTATCACACTCGTCAATCCGGCTCATAACAAAGACGATTCGATCCTCACCCGCGGCCTCGGGCA
>CAZSOB010000310.1:0-2365 GCA_964608155.1 uncultured Desulfobulbia bacterium | reverse complement strand
ACGCTCACCCGCCGAAATTCCCATGCTGATTTCAGAAAAGAGATGCTGAGCGCCAAATGACTTGCTGATTGCCTGACAAGATAGTAAATGTGCCATAGAAAATAGACGATAGACGCCTCAAACCCCATATTTTGGCAAAATTAATGATTGATCCAGCTCAATATATTCAAAAAATATTCGTCACCGAAGAATGCTCTGATCTGCCCTATGCCCGCCAGATCATGAAAAATGCCGGCCTGCCCATAGAGATAATAAAAGACCGCCGGCTCCCCTACTTTAATTCAGGAGATCAATACCATTTTCAATTAACCAATGGCAAGCGCAATTTGTTATTATGTCGTAATCAAGGTCATTTTTTTAAACCCTGTCCCGGCACCAGAGAATATCAATGTTGTGAATACCAGGTCATAAATATCGGCATGAATTGCCCCATGGACTGCGTTTATTGTATCCTCCAGGCCTATTTGAACAACCCCTGGCTGACCTTTTTTGTCAATATTGACGACATGCTGACCGAGCTTAAAAACGCCATTAACAAGGCCGGGCCCGAACGTTTCTGGCGCATCGGTACCGGCGAGTTCACCGATTCCATGGCCCTTGACAAGTGGACTGGTTTAAGTGAAATTTTGACCAACTTCACAGCCCAGCACCCAAACACCATTCTGGAATTAAAAACCAAGAGCGCCATGATCGACAATCTGGAGGGTCTCGACCACCAGGGCCGGACAATCACGGCCTGGTCATTGAACAGCGAGGCGATCATGAAGAAGGAGGAACTTCGCACCGCCACCCTTGACGAGCGGCTTGCCGCGGCGGCTCAATGCGCCCAATGGGGCTACAAACTGGCCTTTCATTTTGACCCCATAATATATCATGCCGACTGGCGGGCGGGCTACGCCGAGACCATAAAACGTTTATTTGCCGCCGTACCGGCCGACAAAATCGCCTGGATCAGCATGGGCGCCCTGCGCTTCCTGCCCGGCCTACGACAAATAACTGCCGACCGCTTCCCCCAGTCACGTTTCATGGCCGAGGAGTTTATCATGGGCTTAGATGGTAAATGCCGATATTTCAGAGACTTACGAGTGGAGATGTACAGGCATATTTACAACTTACTGCGGCGGGAGGCCCACCGGAACACCTGTATATATTTCTGCATGGAGAGTGATGAAATCTGGCAGGAGGTTATGGGCTTCCGGCCGGCAGACAAAGGCGGCCTGCCGGCCATGCTGGAACGAACAGTTCAGCGGGGAGCGTAATAGCCACCCACACAGCCTCTCGGAGATAATACCAGTTGCCAGACCTGATTTTTGCGGGCCCGGAAGGAACCGGCACAAGAGAGAAGGTAGTATTTCCACATCCGGTAGAAGCGTTCGTCATATTTTCCGCCTTGCAGCTCCGACCAGGCTTGATCAAAATTTTTAAACCAATGCATCAGGGTCGTATCATAATCCGCCCCCAGATTATGCCAGTCCTCAATAACAAAAAGTCCCTCAACCGCGGCGCTGATCTGCTTGGCCGAGGGCAGCATGGAGTTAGGAAAAATGTAACGGTCAATCCACTTATCAGTAGTACAGTCAGAATGGTTATTACCAATGGTGTGCAGCAGGGCCAGGCCGTCTTCAGGCAGCAAACGGTGGACACTCTCCATAAAAATACGATAATTTTTGTAACCCACATGCTCAAACATGCCCAAAGATAATATCCGGTCAAAATTACCGTCAAGTTTACGGTAATCCAGCATCTTAATGGTAACCGGCAGATTCCGGCACAACTCCTTGGCATAGGCCGCCTGTTCCTTAGATATTGTGATCCCCAAGACCTTAACACCATATCTCTCCGCCGCGTAGGCCGCCATGCCGCCCCAGCCGCAGCCTATATCCAGAACCCGCATGCCCGGCTTCAGGTTGAGCTTACGACAGACCATGTCAAGTTTGGCCTCCTGAGCCTCGTCCAAGGTCTGGGCGTGCCGCCAATAGGCACAACTATAAATCATCCGTTGATCCAGCATCCGGCGATAAAAATCATTACCTATATCGTAGTGACTCCTGCCCACCTCCAGAGCCCTGGACAGACTCTGACGATTGAGCAGCCGGGCCTCAATGGACGCGCAACAGTCCTTCCAGGTTGCCACCCGCTCGGCCAATCCGGCCCGTAGCACCCGGAAAAAGAAATCATCCAGAGCAGGACTGTCCCACCAGCCATTCATATAGCCCTCGCCGAGTCCAAGAGAACCCTGGGCAAAAATCCTGGCATAAATAGAGGGATTATATACCTGAAAGTCCCACGGCCGACTGCCATTAATCTTAACATCAGCAGTCGACAACAGCCGCTCAAGACGTAAACGAAGAGGTTTATTATCCTG
>CAZSOB010000309.1:0-2368 GCA_964608155.1 uncultured Desulfobulbia bacterium | reverse complement strand
CGCAGGTAAGCGAGCTTGCGAGACTCCGGATTGGGTGCAGCTGAATAGTTACCTTTAAATAACCTTGGAGAGGGGATACTCTATAATACCCTCGGCCCCGGCCTTTAAAAGACGCGGGATAATATCACGCACCTCATGTTCGGAGATAACCGTTTCCACCGAGCACCAGTCCTTGTTATAGAGATGGGCTATGGTGGGGGCATTCATGCTGGGCATTAGAGAAATAACCTGTTCCAGGTTGTCATTAGCCACATTCAACTTCAGGCCTACGATATTGTCGGCCTTCAGGGCGCCCTGCAGGAGCATGGCTATATTCTCAATCTTCTCCCGTTTCCAGGGATCGGCCCAGGACTTTTTGTTGGCAATAAACTGGGTGTTGGACTCCAGCATCTCATAAATTACCTTCAGGCCATGGGCGCGGATAGTGGTTTCTGTCTCGGTGACCTCAACAATGGCATCGGCCAGATTCGAGACCACCTTGGCCTCAGTCGCACCCCAGGAAAATTCTATATCAACATTAATTTTTTTATCTTTAAAAAAATTCTTAGTGAAGTTTACCAACTCGGTGGAAATCTTTTTTCCCTCCAAATCTTTTAGACAGTTAATGTCCGAATCTCCCGGTACCGCTACCACCCAGCGGGTTGGCTTACGGCTGACCTTGGAGTAGACCAGATCTGCCACTACCACGATATCGGATTCATTTTCCAGAGTCCAGTCCTTGCCGGTAATACCGGCATCTAAGATCTCGTCTTCTATGTAGCGGGACATCTCCTGGGGCCGGCAGATGGAGCAGGAAAGCTCTGGGTCATCAATTTCGGGGAAATAGTTGCGGGAGACAGTCTTGATCTTCCAGCCTGATTTGTCAAATAACTCAATGGTAGCCTTTTCCAGGCTGCCCTTGGGGATACCAAGTTTTAACAGCTTCATTTTTTGTAAACCTCCGCCGGATCAAATACCGGTTCATCTTTAATCTCAAAATCATCGGTCCGCAGGCGGCGGAAGAAACAACTGCGATAGCCCTTATGACAAGCGGCTCCGCCCTGCTGCTCCACGAGATAAATTACGGTGTCTTCATCGCAGTCTAATAGTATTTCCTTTATGATCTGATAATGCTTGGATGACTCGCCCTTTAGCCACAGCTTTTTCCGGGAGCGGCTCCAGAAATGGGCCTTGCCGGTGGCAATGGTCTGTTTCCAGGCCTCCTCGTTTATATAGGCCAGCATCAGAACTTCGCGGCTTGTATAATCCTGGACAATTACCGGCAGCAGGCCGCCGCCCTTCTTAAAATTTAATTCGGTCATCTTTGTCTTTCTGTCCGGCGTTTTCAACGGCCCCTGATTTTGGTGTATTAGTACCATGTTCCCGGCCGACAAAATATGGTATGCAGGAAGTACGGAATTTACAGTACTCATCTGCATGTCGGCAATGGGCCTCGGCGGCGGACATTTCCTCCTTGTATTTTTCGCAGATTAATTCCACAATCGTGGTAGAATATGTCCGTCAGGAATATTTGTCAAGGGCCGGCGGCGGCAAAGCGCTGGGGGCCAAAATCAAGCCCGGATGGACAAAATTTATATTTAAAATTAACCCAAGCTTGGGTAATATAGTCCTTTTTGTAATTTTCTTCCACTCTAAACGCCATTTATGACAATTGAGAGCCTGCAACAAAGCAAAGATATTCTTACCAATATCCGTGAATATCTACGTGTGGAGAAGGAGGCGGTTTATAATTTACTGCGAGACCCCCGGATTACCATATGGAAGGATGTTGATATCATTGCCATAGAAGACAAATTAAAGGTAATGGGAATATCCTCCGAGGAGCTTCAAAAGGCCCTGCAGAATTATCCGCGTCAGGCTAAGGGTATCGCCGTTCATATCAAATTATGTAATAACGAAATTAGCAATCAACTGGCCGATCTTATTGATTGCCATAATCCTGAGCAGGTCTTAAATGCCGCCCGTCAACTTGAGAAAAAATCTCGGCAGTTAGATGCCCTGCTGGGCTCACTGCATCAACAAACAGATAAATTTCTCCTTGCCGATCAAAAAATTCGCCAAGTCCTCAGCTTTGAAAACATCTTGTCTCTTGCCAGGCATCTACTCAATCAGCAGGCCCATATATTTCAAGAAGGCCTTGAAGTTTATCGACTATTAACCGCGAGTGCTGAAATTAAGGAGGGCGCCTCCCCAGGTATTGCGGCCTTAAGCCGTCAGGCGGTGCAGTTGGGGGCCCGCTTTCAGCATGTTGATATTTTAAATCTCCCCCGGCCGGTGGAAGAGATTCTCTACCATTATCTTGAGCTTGGCATCAACACCACAGAACAATTGCTGATCTTCAATAAAAAAACGGCCGGCATATTATCTG
>CAZSOB010000308.1:0-2371 GCA_964608155.1 uncultured Desulfobulbia bacterium | reverse complement strand
GGAGGGCAATGACGAAGCGCCGCATAATGATAGTTGATGATGATCAGGCCATGTGTGAGATGCTGGAGGCGGCTCTGAAGCGTAAAAAATTTCAGGTGAGTTGGTTTCTGAAGGCCGAGGAGGCGCTGGCCCGTTTACGGGAGGATAAATTTGACACCGCCCTGGCCGATATAAATATGCCTGGCATGAGCGGTATTGAATTTTGCGAACGGGCCGCCGCCAACCGTCCTGATGTCCCGATAATTATCATGACCGCCTTTGGCAGTCTGGAGACGGCCATTGCCGCCATGCGGGCCGGGGCCTATGATTTTATTACCAAGCCGGTGGAGCTTGAACTTCTGGTTCTGGCCCTGGAAAGGGCTCTGGAGCATAGCGCCCTGCGTGAGCAGGTACGTCTTTTGTCTCAGGACGGCGCTAATCAGTTCTCGGGTATTATCGGCAAGGCCGCGGTGATGGAAAAGTTTTTTGAACAGCTGCGCCGCATCGCCGCCACTGAGACCTCGGTATTAATTGTCGGAGAATCAGGGGTTGGGAAGGAACTGGCCGCCCGGGCTCTGCATAATGAAGGACGGCGGCACGCGGCGGCCTTTGTGCCCATAAACTGCGCCGCTTTGCCGGAGAATTTATTGGAAAGCGAATTGTTCGGTCACAAACAGGGGGCCTTCACCGATGCCAAAAATGACCGCTCAGGCTTGTTCATGGAGGCCAACGGCGGTATCCTGTTTCTTGACGAGGTGGGTGAAATACCATTAAGTCTGCAGCCAAAATTATTGCGGGCTCTTGAGGAGAGGCGGGTAAGACCGGTGGGCGGGGATCGGGAACGTCCCTTTGATGTCCGAATCATTGCTGCCACCAACCGTGATCTGGAGACGGCGGTGGAGGAGGGAATATTCCGGGAGGATTTGTTTTACCGCTTAAACGTCATTCAACTGGAGATTCCGCCTCTGCGGGCGCGGGGTACGGATATTCTGCTCCTGGCCCGTTATTTTATCCAGAAGTTCGCCGCTAGTATGGGGCGTGATAAGCTGCGTCTTTCAGAAAAGGCGGCCCAGAAGCTGTTGTCCTATTCTTGGCCCGGTAATGTGCGGGAGTTGAGGAATGCCGTGGAACGTGCCGTGGCCATGTGCCGCTTCGATCAGCTAATGGTGGAAGACTTCCCTGAGAAAATCTGGAGCTACGAGAGCCAGCATGTTCTGGTGGGGGCTGCTGATCCCACCGAGTTGGTCTCGCTGCCTGAGGTGGAACGGCGTTATATTCTCCATGTCTTAAAGACTGTGGCTGGTAACCGCAGTCAGGCGGCCAGAATCCTGCGCCTGGATCGTAAAACCCTTTACCGCAAGCTGCAAAGCTATGAGTAAACATGATGTAACTATTCAGCGTGATGCATAGAAGTAACGATAACCCCAGAGCGTAACTGTTCAGCAGTGCCCCAGCTTGGAGTCTACGCTTACCTCGTTCATATAGGACTTAGAAGCATACTTTGGTATTCGAGAAGGTCTAAATGGGCGAAGATGGGGTGTTGCTGAACAGTTACAACATGATAACGGTACGAGGCGTGAACCTCGTACCGTTATCTATTAAGCCATATCTGGCATGGCCTGGAGCATAAAGACCTTTAACTTTTTCAGCAGCTGCTGCTCTAACTGCCGTATCCGTTCTCTGGATAATTTGAATTTCTGGGCGATTTCCTGGAGGGTGGCAGGCTCATCGTTGAGCAGCCTGGTTTTCAGGATACAGCGCTCCCGGTCATTAAGGCCGCTGTCAGCGGCGGATAGAGCCTCCCGTACCCTGGTTTGAATTTCCTGGCGGGCGGTGAGCTCCTCAGGGGCCGCGTTTTCGGCGGCAATGATGCCCTGCAGGGTGTATTTGCTGTCCTGGGATATGGGGGCGTCAAGGGATTGATCGCTGAAGTTTATCCGTTTACCGGCATCTTCGATTTCACAGGGCTTAACCTTCAGCCGTTTAGCCAAAAGTTCATTGTCGACCTTGATACCCTGCATCTCCAGAGATTTACGCTCCTTATTGAGGTTGAAGAAGAGCTTGCGCATGGCCTGGGTGGTGCAGATTTTCACCAGCCGCCAATTATCAACGATGAATTTCAGGATATGGGCCTTGATCCAATAGGAGGCGTAGTAGGAGAATTTAATTCCCCGGTAGGGATCGAATTTTTTGACGGCCCGTACCAGGCCGATATTGCCTTCCTGAACCAGATCGATGAAATTGTTGGCCCAGTATTTCTGGTAGCCCAAGGCAATCTTGACTACCAGCCGTAAATTGGCCAGGATTAACTCCCGGCCGGCCTCTTCGTCGCCGTTCTGCTGATAACGGATGGCCAGCTGCTCGGACTCATCCCGGCTCAAGACCTTGTAAG
>CAZSOB010000307.1:0-2374 GCA_964608155.1 uncultured Desulfobulbia bacterium | reverse complement strand
GACTCACCCTGCCGCCAGACCCTGAGCACCAGAATTATTGTTATTAATTATCAAGATGAACGGGCTCACTCCACTCAGGAGAGGCGTATGGGTCTGTTAGCGGAGAATGTCACCGAAACAGTCGTGGTGGCAGATGAATTATTAGAGGCCAGCCTCCAGCGTGAGGGTGGGGAATTAAATGCCAAACATTACTTAGATGCAGACCTCGTGGGACGGGAATTGGTGCAGTGGTTTGATCCCCAGGCGGAGATATTGTCCATTCTTGGTAACAGGCTGGATATGTTGCCATGACAAAAAGCAGTTATGATATTCTGGAGGAAAAATTACGGCGGGCCATGGGGATCAATCTGCAGGCCGTGGGGCATAATTCTCTCCGTAACGCAGTTGCCCGGCGTATGCGGGTACTCGGGATAAAAGAGACGCGGCAATATTATGCATTAGCTGGCCGCAGTCAAGGGGAATTAAATGAATTAATTGATGAGGTGGCGGTTAATGAGACCTGGTTTTTTCGGGATAATACGCCGTTTACTGTTCTGCAGCGTTACGCCTATAATTGGTTAAAGAGAGGCCGCGGTTCATGTTTAAGGATATTAAGCTTGCCCTGTGCCAGCGGCGAGGAGCCATATTCCATAGCCATTGCTCTGCTGGAGGCCGGTATCAATGGCCCGTTATTCAAAATTGATGCCATTGATATCAGCTATCGGGCTCTGCGCCTGGCCCGCCGGGGTATATATGGTCGTAATTCATTCCGGGGCCGCAATAATTTTTTTCAGAAAAAATATTTTCAGAAAACCAAAGCAGGTTATGCAATTAGCAAACATATAAAGCACTCGGTTAATTTTATCCGAGCCAATATCTTAGATGCCAATCTCCCTGTTTTAAATAGTAAATATGATATTATATTCTGCCGTAATTTGTTGATTTATCTTGATAAAGATAATCAAAAACTGGTGGTGGCGATTCTATGTAGAATGTTGGTGGATGAAGGGCTGATTTTTACGGGTCATGCCGAACCCGGGGCCTTTGCCAACAGCCTTTTTACCCCGGCTCCCTATCCAAAGGCCTTTGCTCTGGTCAAGAAGAGTGCGGTTGTATATAAATCAGATCAAAGCAGCCATAGACGGCAGTCACCCCCGGCTCCCTTGCCGATTCAGCCTTTATGGCCCTCGGAATTAGATGCCGTCCGTGATCTGGCCGATGCCGGTCAGCACGAGGAGGCCATGGGGTGTTGTGAACAGTATATCCGCCATCACGGCCTGGATAAGGAGGCTTTCCTTCTCATGGGGATGATTCTGGCGGATATGGATGAGCCTCTTTTAGCCATCCGCATGCTAAAGAAGGTCGTATATCTTGATCCTAATCTTGTGAAGGCCATTGACATGCTTGCCCTTCTCTACAAGGGGCTTGGAGATGATAATAATTACCGGGCTTTTAAACAGCGGGCTCAACGGGTCGCGGCGAGAAATCAGTTGGCCGGGACGGGAAAAGAATGAGTATCGGCTGTAATCGATAGCCTGACGCCTGACCGAGGCACTGGTATCATCCGTATAAAAAAGAAGACGGCGGTTTTTAACCTTGACTCGCAACCAAATAAATATGCCTGAATTTGCTATAGATGACTGCTGGAACCGCATCGGTGAGCGGGCGGATAAAAAAATCCGCTGCCAGCGCTTGACTGATTTATTTCTCTGCCGAAACTGTCCGCATTTTATTGCCACAGCTCGTCTTCTCCTTGACCGCCCCCTGCCGGATGAATATCAGGCCCAGCTCACCAGGATATATGAGCAGCCGATTGACAAACCGTCAGGAGGCGGCAAAAAGGCCTTTGTCTTCAGAGCGGGATATGAATGGCTGGGGCTGCGGGCCTCTCTGATTAATGAGGTGGTGAATATGGGCCCTATACACTCCATACCTCATAAGAGCAGCCGGATATTCAGGGGGATTGTTAATGTTCGTGGTCGTCTTGAGATATGTGTCTCCGTGGGCGGGGTACTGCGCTTAGAACCCGCCTCTCAGCCCTCCAGGGCGGCTTCGCCGGAGCGTCTCGTTGTGGTGGTTAAGGGGGGAAGGAGTGTAGTTTTCCCGGTGAGTGAGGTGCTGGGGCCGGTACCGTATGATCAGGATGATATTCAGCCTCTGCCCATTACCATATCCGGTTCCAAGGCCGTCTATACGAGAGGGATTCTGCATTATGATAATAAGGAAATAGGCCTTTTGGATGATGTCTTGCTCTTTCGTATTTTGATCAGGAATTTGGCATGAGCAGCAGTAAGAATTTAAACGATATATCGCTTCTTGATCTCTTTCTGCTGGAATGCTGTCATCAATGCGAGATCTTAAATGAGCAATTGGCTCTGCTGAAGAATAATACTAA
>CAZSOB010000306.1:0-2375 GCA_964608155.1 uncultured Desulfobulbia bacterium | reverse complement strand
TTGCCAAGCAGATCATGAAGGTGGAGAATACCGATTAAACATTGTTTGTTATCCACTACTGCCAGAACCGTTACCTCGTGCCGCTGCATAATGCTCAAGGCATCGGCCGCCAGAGAATCACCCTTAATGGTCTTGGGTGTTGGCGTCATTACCCGGCGGACTTCAATATCACAATCCTTTGATTTAACCATAAGTCGCCGAATATCGCCATCGGTAAGAATACCTATGGGAAATTTTTTTTGGGAGACAATAAATACCGCGCCCAGGTTTTTGTCATTAAGTACCGTAAGAGCTGTATCAAAAGAGGCGGTTTCGGGAATGGCCGGAATTGAGTCACCGGTGAGCATTACCTCAGAGACCATAGTTTTTAGACGTTCGCCCAGGCTGCCGGCCGGGTGGTTGCGGCGAAAATCGCTGGCCTTGAAGCCCTTACGGTTTAAGAGGGCAACGGCCAGGGCGTCACCCATGGCCAGGGTGGCAGTTGTGGAGGCAGTGGGAGCCAGACCCAGGGGGCAGGCCTCACGCTGTACTCCAGTATCAAGGACGGCATTGGCGGCACGGGCCAGGGTTGATTCGGCGCTGCCTGTCATGGCGATAAGTTGATTACCCCTCTTGTGGAAGGTGGGCAGTAACATATTGACCTCAGTGGTCTCGCCGCTGTTGGAAATGGCTAAAATTACGTCATTTGCGTCGACAATGCCAAGGTCACCGTGCATGGCCTCCACTGGATGAAGAAAAAAAGAGGAGGTGCCGGTACTGTTTAAAGTGGCCGCGATCTTTTGGCCGATGAGGCCGGATTTGCCGATTCCGGTGATGATGACCCGGCTGGGGCAGCTCATGATAAGGTCTACCGCCCGTTCAAAATTCTGGTCTAATCGTTCACGCATGGCCATTATGCCATCGGCCTCAATTTGGAGGACTTCTTGGGCCAGCGAAATTGTCATTTGTTAAAGGCCAGCTTATTGAACAGCAGGTCTGGGGGGATGGGGTAATCGTTATTGAAACAGGCCATGCAAAAATTTTCTTTTGGCATACCAGTGGCCTCTACCAGCCCTTCAAGGCTAAGGTATTGCAGTGAATCGAGACCAAGTGAGTTCCGGATATCCTCCACCTCGTTATTAGCGGCTATAAGCTGGCTCTGGGAGGGAAAATCAATGCCGTAAAAACAGGGATAGCGGGTGGGCGGACAGCTTATGACCATATGTACCTCACTGGCCCCCACCTCCCGCAAGGCCCTTACCCGGCTGCGTCCGGTGGTGCCGCGGATAATGGAATCCTCCATAATTATGACCCGTTTACCCTTCAGTAGGGAGCGCACGGGATTCAATTTCACCCGGACGCTGAAGTCACGCATGGATTGGGTAGGCTGGATAAAGGTGCGGCCCACATAGTGGTTACGGATCATACCCATTTCCAGGGGCAGCCCTGAACTTTGCGAGTAACCAATGGCGGCATAATTACCGGAGTCAGGAAAGGGCATGACAAAATCCGCCTCTATATTACATTCCCTGGCGAGTATGGCCCCCATTCGTTTGCGGCAGCTATAGACATTAATGCCAAAAATATCGCTGTCCGGGCGGGCAAAATATACATGTTCAAATATACACAATCTTGGCGAGTGGGCCGGTGACTTCGAGATGGTGCGCGGGCCTTTTTGATCAATAATCATAATTTCGCCCGGTTCTATATCGCGGATATATTGAGCCTCGATGAGATCTAAGGCGCAGGTCTCAGAGGCGACTATATAGCCGCCGTTGTTCAGCTTGCCTAAACATAAGGGCCTGAAACCGTGGGGATCCCGAATGGCGATCAACTGGCTTTTGGTCATCAGGAGTAGAGAATATGCCCCTTTGATTTGTTTGAAGGTGGCTTCCAGCGACTTTTCAAAGCCCAACTTGGCGTTGTGGGCCAGGAGGTGAACTACTACTTCGCTGTCCGTTGAGGATTGGAAGATGGCCCCTTTATTTTCCAGATCGTCACGCAGTTCACGGGTATTGACCAGATTGCCGTTATGGGCCATTGACCAGGAATGACCCTGGTGGGAGGCGGTAAAGGGCTGGGCGTTTATAATATCGGAACTGCCGGTGGTGGAGTAACGAACATGGCCCATGGCCAAATCGCCCGGCAGTTTCTGGAGAATATCTTCGGTGAAGACCTCCGGCACCAGTCCCATGGCCTTATATTCATTAATTTGTTTATTGTCAGAGGCGACAATTCCGGCGCTTTCCTGGCCGCGGTGCTGTAAGGCGTAGAGACCAAAATAGGTGAGCTTGGCGGCATCTTGATGACCAAAGATACCACAGATCCCGCATTCTTCACGGGGACGACTTGATTCTCTCAACATGGGATGTTCCTTGCGGAGATTTTTTATGAAA
>CAZSOB010000305.1:0-2377 GCA_964608155.1 uncultured Desulfobulbia bacterium | reverse complement strand
TTTTTTCAGCGAAAATCATTCTGTCCCCGAATCAAAGCCGGGAAAAACAAAATCCGTCCCCTCAGTGCCGTAAGCTTATTGATATTAATGCAGGTTCTTAACCAGACATTGTTGTAAAATATCCCCAAACTTCGTTAGAAGTAGGTTATAATCCCACAAAATTTTACCCTCCTCTGAGAGATAACTGTCCTGGCCAGCGGCTCAGGCGCAACATGATAAACGAAAATTTTGAGCATAAAGCCTAATGACGGTTCGGTAAATCTCTCTGCCAAAAGCCCCTTATTGTGGGCCTTCAGTACATATTTTGCCGAGGGTTTTCCGTACACAATTATCCGTACTATCTCGGCGTTATTTTTCCGGGATCAGGGGATGAGCCTGCAGGGCCTGGGGGCCGCCTCCATCTTTGGTCTGCCCTGGGTGCTTAAGTTTCTCTGGGGGCCGCTGGTGGATAATATCGCCACTAAACGTCTCTGGCTGCTGATCACCGAGGGCTTAATTGCCATGGCGTTTCTCGTTGCCGCCATTCTTGCCCCGTTAACTCAGGCCGTCAGTATGATCGCGGCTCTCTTCTTTGCCGTAAGCTTCATAGCTGCCACCCACGACATAGCCATTGACGGCTTTTATATGGAGGCCCTCGATATTGATGGGCAGGCCCGTTACTTAGGCTACCGGGTTATGGCCTATCGTATTGCCATGATGACAGGCAGCGGCGTTATCGCCACCATTGGCGCTGTTTACGGCTGGCAGGCGGCCTTTATAAGTGCCGATGCTCTTATGTTTCTTCTCCTGGTTGTTAACCTGGTAATTTTGCCTCATTGTGAAGAATTTCGGCCGGGGCGTTCTCCCAGCGCTTTTCCAGGGTTTAAGGCCGTCGGTCGCTGGATTCTGCTTGCCGCCGGGATTATCCTGTTGCTCAGGATGTTGCTGACCAATACTTTCATGGAGAAACAGCTGCACCTGATCATACCGCGATATTTCAGCCATCTGAGTATTCCGGGTCTTATCAATATCGCCCTCTTCAGCGCTCTTATTTTTGTCTGGTTAGGGAGAAGACGGCTGCGGCGGCTGATAGCCGCTAATCCGGATAATTTTTATGCCCGCTCATTTTTGACCTTTGTCGACCGCCCGCGTATCGGCGTAATTCTGGCCTTTATCATTTCAATCAGGGCTGGAGAATACATGCTGTCCACCATGTATATTCCCTTTATGGTTGATTTGGGCCTGAAGCTGCATTATGGCTGGATTTCAGCCGGTATTGGTCTGCCATCCTCTATTGTCGGCGCCTTATTCGGGGGGTGGGCCATAAGCCGGTACGGCCTGAAGAAGATGATATGGCCCTTTCTCCTGTTACAGAACATTACCAATCTGGTGTATATGGCCCTGGCCTTTTACCTGAGCGGCATGTTAGCGCTAAACACCGCCAACCCAACTCCCCTGCCCTTATCGTTGCTTCAAATGGCCGCGGTGGTGGTAACTCACGCCTTTGACCAGTTCGCCGGCGGCTTGGGCACAGCGGTATTGATGACTTATCTCATGCGAATTTGCGGCAATGAATTCAAGGCATCTCATTATGCCATAGGTACCGGGCTCATGGGACTAAGTGGTTTGTATGCCGGGACATTAAGCGGTTTTATTACCGCCTGGGTGGGATATGGAGTTTTCTTCGGGATCAGCTTTCTGGCCTCGGTGCCGGGGATGGTACTGATATGCTTTGTGCCCATGGAAGAAGGGGCATAAAAAAAGGCCCCCTTGATGAAAGGGGGCCTGCAAAATAATCAGCGTTCTAACCGTCTATTTATCGGCGGCGGTCTCCGCGTCTATTTTTTTCAAGACTAAATCGGTTACGTCAAGTTTGCTGTCGGCATATAACAGGCCGTTACTCTTTGATTTTTCAAAGATCAGGCTCAGGCCCTCTGTCCTGCCGACCTCATTAATTACTCCCTGTAATTGTTTGAAAATAGGGTTTAAAACCTTTTTCTGTAACTGCTTCATGGTATATTGGGCATCATTAACCTTCATCTGATAGGCCCGCATCTTCTTTTGATAGTTACGTTCAGTTGCCCGCTTTTTATCAGCACTCCAGACAGAACTCTTTTTCTCGATATCCTTGGCCTCTTTTTCCAAGGCCTTTTTTTCCTTCATAAGTTTAGGTTGTAACTCATTCTGTTTGGCCTCCAGCACCTTACGAGCCCGCTGGCCGGCTTTAGAGTTATCAATAACCTTTTGGATACTAATAACACCTATCTTGAGGCTTGAAGCGGCGAAAACGGGCTTAATCAGCATTAAAGAACAGATAAAGCAACAGGCAATAATAATCGACTTATTACGGAAATTTAAATTCATTTTAATCCTTAAAAAAATTAGTTAGTAAAATTAC
>CAZSOB010000304.1:0-2383 GCA_964608155.1 uncultured Desulfobulbia bacterium | reverse complement strand
TTTATCAGTAAGGCCTTTAAAGGTTTTCAAGCGTCCAACAGCAGGATGGAAATATTTGAAGAGGGCAAATCGGCTATGACCAGAATGGAACGTGAGATAAATAACGCCATACCAAACGCTGTCATAGTTACAACCGTGTCTGGTAATCAGGAACTGAGAATCGGGGTAATCGACGACAATATCATGGTCTCTGACAATGTCACCGGCCGTTACATAGAGTCTCCACCAACTAATAAGATTACTGATGACACGGGTGGCCTTGAGGCCGGGGTTGTTGTGTCCATCAACAACACCAAATGGGACACCTTTGCCGCCCCTGTTACGTCTAACCGCAGGCTCTATAAGGTAATCACCAAGACAGGCAAGGAAATGACCCTGGATCGCACCATCCCGCCAGATTCCCGCTCACCTAACAATCGATTTTACGCAGTTGATAAGGCAATAATGTATTACTATGATTCGGCTTCCACTGAATTAAGGCGTTCTGAAATAGCAGTTAATGCGATAAATACCCCTGTTGATGATACAGCTTTTGCGGCTGTAACCGGCTACCCGCTGGCCACAAATGTCTCTAACCTGACCTTTCATTATACCCCTGGGGCACCGGCACGCAACTCGGTGGTCACGATAAGTTTTCAGATTACCAAAAACAACGAAAGTATCCTGTTTAACAAGGATATTCATGTCAGGAATACCCCATAGCCCCCTAATATTTTTAATAGTTCACCGGGAGAGTGGTGCCCAAAAATAGAAGATTTCGAATAGCACCAAGGTCAAACCTGAGGCACCCAAGTCCCTCTCACGCCTTTGATGAACTTAGAACCTCTCTAACCTTGAGGCGCAGTTCTCGGGGGGAAACGGGCTTGGCTATAAAGTTAAAATCGTTTTGTACAATGCCTTTATCTATAATAATGTCTGCCGTATAGCCACTCATAAACAGCACCTTAACATCTGGACTTATCTGCCGAATCGAATCACAGGCGTCTTTACCGCTTTTCCCAGGCATAACGACATCAAAGAGCAGGAGATCAATATCATCACAGTGCTCAGAAAACTTGCGGATGGCATCCTCGCCGTCCACTGCGGCTATGACCCGATAGCCTGCCCCCTCGAGTACCAGAGTTAACAGTACCCTGGCTTCCTGATTGTCCTCGGCGAGAAGGATAGTTTCAGTTCCCTCTATGGCCGCAATAACAACTTTGTGGTCTTCTGGGATTTTATCTTTCGGAGAGGCAAACAACGGCAGATAGATTTTGAAGGTCGTGCCAATGCCAGATTCGCTATATACGGTAATCTGGCCTTTATGCTGTTTAATGATTCCATAGACGATGGCAAGCCCCAATCCTGTACCCTTGCCAACTACCTTGGTCGTAAAAAATGGCTCAAATATCATCTGCTTAGTCTTCTCGTCCATCCCCTGACCAGTATCGGTCAGCGATATCAGGGCATAGGCCCCGGCCTCTTCCAGCTCGTGGATACCGGCATCATACTCATCTAATTCCACAACGCTTATACCAATAGATAAGGTTCCGCCATGCGGCATGGCATCCCTGGCATTGGTACAAAGATTCATGAGTACCTGCTCAATCTGACCGGGATCAACCATTACAAATAATTCTCGGGCATTATAATTAATTTTGATGGTGATATCTTCGCCGATGAGCCTCAACATCAGTTTGTGTATGCCGTCAATTAAACTATTCAGCTCAGTCTTTTTCGGACTGAGCCTCTGTTTACGACTAAAGGCGAGAATCTGCCGGGTTAAATCAGCGGCCCGTTCCGCTGACCGAAGGATGGGATCTATAAGAGGCTTCAAATCACTTTTTTCACCCACCATATCCGCCAGCAAATTACCATAGCCCATGATGGCGGTGAGGATATTATTAAAATCATGAGCAATGCCCCCTGCCAGATGGCCGACGGCCTCCATCTTCTGGGCCTGCCGAAGCTGAGCCTCAAGCCGCTTCCGATCAGCAATACCGTTCCACTCCCGGATTGCCCGCTCTGATATCCTGACCATATCCGCCATCATGCCCGGTGATTTGACCACATAATCCAAGGCTCCCATCCGCATCGCCTCCACGGCCCAAGCCTCATTACCAAAGCTGGTCATGATAACAACCGGATACAGAACAGCACCATCCTCATCCCGGGTAATCATGGCAATGCCATCGCCGTCGGGCAGCTTCCAATCCGAGATCACCAGATCAGGCTGCCGCTCTTGAACCATCATCCGTCCTTCAGTTAGGGTCTTAGCCCGCTCAAGCTGGTATATTTTGCCACTTTCAACCTGCCGGTCAAACCCACGCTTCATAAGTTCAAAATGATCATCTTCATCTTCGACAACCAGCACTCGCGTTACAGTATTCATATACTTACCTTA
>CAZSOB010000303.1:0-2387 GCA_964608155.1 uncultured Desulfobulbia bacterium | reverse complement strand
GAGTGTACCCGGTTGTGGACGATGAAGACCTGGCCGCCGCGCTGTAACTCCTTGATGACCGCCTCTTTAATTACCAGATCGTCATATTGGGCCACAAAGGTCTTTACCGAGTGCCGGTGGCGGGGAGGGGTCTGGATGATGGAGAGGTCGCGTACCCCGAGGAGCGACATTTGCAGGGTACGGGGGATGGGAGTGGCGGTGAGGGTCAGGACATCAACTCCAACCCGCAGACTCTTTAAGCGCTCCTTGTGACGAACCCCGAAACGGTGCTCCTCATCAATAATCAGGAGGCCGAGATTCTTGAACTCCACGTCCTTGGAGAGCAGGCGGTGAGTGCCAATAACAATATCAATGCCGCCGCTTTTAAGCCCCTGGATTATTTCCCGCTGCTGGGCCGGGGTGCGGAAGCGGTTCAGACTGCCGATATTAGTCGGGAAGCCCGCCATTCGTTCCCGAAAGGTCTCGGTATGCTGTTCGGCCAAGACCGTGGTGGGAACCAATATGGCCACCTGACGGCCGTCAGCAACGACCTTGAAGGCGGCCCGGGCCGCGACTTCTGTCTTGCCAAATCCCACATCGCCGCACACCAAGCGGTCCATGCAGCGTTCCGAGGTTTGATCCTTTAATACATCGTTAATCGCCTTCTGCTGACCGCTGGTTTCATCATAGGGGAATGACTCTTCAAATTCCTGATACATGGCATCAGGAGGCGAGAAGGCAATGCCTTTTTCCTGCTTGCGGCGGGCGTAGAGCTTTAAGAGGTCATCGGCCACCTTCCACACCGCCTCATGCACCTTGGCCTTGGCCCGGTTCCAGGCCTTGCTGCCTAAGCTGGTTATAACCGGTTTTTTATCAGAGAGGCCGTTATATTTGCTCACCGTGTTGATACGTTCCATGGGCACATAAAGACGGTCGTTGCCTTTATATGATATCTGCATGAAATCACTGGCGATTTTTCCGGTCTTCATGTTGATGATACCGTCGTATATACCCAGGCCGTGATCGAGATGAACAACTACATCCCCAATATGGAGCTGCTCGAAATTAAGCGGTGCCGTCTTCTTGATCCTGCTTTTTTTGCGGGGGGCGGCAATGCGGCTCTCGCCAAATAACTCCAGTTCGGAGATAAAGTGAATCTGCTCGTCAAGGAGGTCAAAACCGGCGGAGAGCGGGGCGGGGTAGAGGTGGATTGTGTCCCGCGCAGCCCGGAGGGAAAGGGGCTCGCTGTCATGTTCCGTAACAGGCAGGCCGCGGCCCTCGAGCATCTGGCGCAGATGGCCGCGGCGGCGCTCTGAACGGCAGGCAATATGGATGATATCCCCATTATCAAGCCAGGCTTTAAGCTGCTGGACGAGGGGGGTGAGGAGGCCCTCCTTCTTACGCCGTAACTCGAGATGCTGCTTTAATAATTTATGATTACCGCAGTTTATTTTAAGGGCCTGGCCGTCCTGCCGGCCTGGGATGCTGGTATCAAAGTCATGAAGGCGGTGGGCCTTGTTGATCGTGAACTGTTCGGTTAGTTCAGCCGGAGAGAGGAAGAGATCCGCGGGCGGTACCACTATTGTCTGCTCGGCGAAGGCGGCCTGATGGTTGGCCCTTACCCGTTCCCATACCAGCTCCTCAGACTGTTTAAGAGCGGCCGGATCCATTAACAGTATTATGGTGTCAGCCGGTAGATAGGAAAGCGGAGTTTGCAAGGTGTCATAGAAGAGGGGCAGGAAAAATTCAATTCCGGGGAATTTCAGGTTTTGAGAGGTCTTTTCCCGTAAGGCGTCAAGCTCATCCGTTGACCAGGACAGTTGTTTCGCATAGGCGGTAATCCGTTCATTAACGGCGTGTTGGCCCTCTAAGCCGCCGGGGAAAACAATATCGTTTACCGGGATGATCTCTGCCTCGTTTATTTCCTCGATGGAGCGTTGGCTTATGGGGTCGAAGAGCCGCATGGTCTCAATGAAGTCACCAAAAAAATTGAGACGGATGGGATAGGTAAAACCAGGGGGAAAAATATCTAAGATATCGCCCCGCAGACTGTATTCTCCGGCATTCTGCACCAGACTGCTGCTCTCGTAGCCCGCTGTGTTCAACGAGCGCAGAAAATCCTCAAGGTCTATTTCCTCTTCGGCGATTAACAGCTCTGTCAGACCGGTGAGGACGCTGGCCGGCATAACCCGCCGCAGGAGGGCCTCGGCCGAGGTTGTGACTAAGAAGGGGCTGCTGGTAGTCTTTATCTTGTAAAGGGTGCTGAGACGCTGGGCAGTGGTATACGGGTCGGGAGATAACGGGGTATAAGGCGGAATCTCGTAGCCGGGGTAATTGAATATGGGCAGTTTGGTGAAGAGCGCCATATCCTCACCAAGCTGCCTGGCCTTTGTCTCGCCTGTTGATAC
>CAZSOB010000302.1:0-2389 GCA_964608155.1 uncultured Desulfobulbia bacterium | reverse complement strand
AACACCACAGAACAATTGCTGATCTTCAATAAAAAAACGGCCGGCATATTATCTGCCGATCAAGATAGGATAAGGGTTCTTAACAGCCGCTTTTTAGAGCTCGCGGCTATAAAGGATACCGAGGCTCTGCTAAATGGGGTATTGAATCAGGCCGCTGCCGTCCATAAGCTGTTAAGCGATTTATACCACAAGCGCGGGATGATCCAAACCTGCGCTAAGATTGCTGAAAGTCTGGAATTCTTGAATATCTATCATTTGACCCTTAAAAATAAGATTATTCCTGCCTTTCAGGATGAAATCAAAAAAAACAATTCGCCGGTAAACCCCGCCACCCTGAGCAACAGAAAGACCAGAGACTTTTTTACCGGCCCCAAGGGCCTTATTCGTTCCATGAAACTCATGATGACTTCACTGAAAGGCAATCAGGCCCTTAACCAGGTTGAACTCCAGATAATTTTGGAAAAGGCGGTTAACAGCTGTAAAACCATTCACGTCAGCTCAAGCAAAGAGGGACGCGAACTACGAGATTTTATTGACAACCTGATCAGCCATTTTTCCAAGCCTTTTCCCTATGATATAATATTTACCCTGGTCAAGCAGACTATAACGGTCTACTCTCAGAGTGTAGAAAAAATGGTTAAAGACTATGGGGTTAAAAAAAATCTTCAGAAGATTACACCGCTCAAACTGCCGGCCAGTTTTGAGAAATTAGCGCTGCTGTTAGAAAAAAAACAAAAATCTTTTATCAAAGCCAATCAGGGGGGATAAAAAAATAATGAAGGCAGGACTCGGGGATAAGGTCGTTGTGGTTTATGATGGTTTTTTAGAAGCTGGTGAGGTTTTTGAATCTTCAGAGGCCAGCGGGCCTCTGGAATTTAAAATTGGTGCCGGAGAGGTGATGCCGGCCTTTGAGGAGGCGGTGATTAATATGGGGATTGGGGAGAGTAAAACATTTACCATTAAAGCGGCCCAGGCCCACGGCCCCGTCCAACCAGAGCTCATCCACCGCATGAAGCGCAGCACGCTTCCCAATTACCAGAACCTGCGCCCTGGTATGGTACTGGGTATGAAGATTGAGCATGAGGGTAATAAGCATGAGATACCAGCTCTGCTCACAGCCTTAGACAAAGAGTTCGCCACCCTTGATTTTAATCACCCCCTGGCAGGCAAGGATTTAAAATACAAGCTGACCCTGCGGGAGATTAAATCCGTCGCTGCCAGTGTCTGACAGCCTGGAGCAGACAGTCTTGACCATTGCCGGTTCCGATCCCTCCGGGGGGGCTGGAATCCAGGCTGATCTCAAGACCTTTACCCGTCTCGGGGTCTATGGGGCCGCAGCCATAACCTGTCTCACGGCCCAGAATACCCTTGGTGTCAGCGCTGTTTACCCTGTGGCGGTCGAAATTGTCGGCCAGCAGGTGCGGGCCGTGTTAAGCGATCTGCGGGTAACTCATATCAAAATTGGCATGATTGGCTCGGCCGAAATTGCGGCGGCGGTCAGCCAGGCTCTGGAGGGCTTCCGGGGTGAAATAATCTATGATCCGGTATTGGCCTCTACCGGCGGCATGCCGTTATTAGTCTCGACTGATGACTTGTCCGGTTTAGACTGCCTGATCGGCCGGGCCACGGTATTGACCCCTAATCTGGATGAGTTGCGCCGGATCAGCGCTGCGGACTGTCTTTCGGCCCCGGAATCTTTAGCCGCGGCGAGAGGCCTTTTCAGCCTTTATCCCCGTCTCCAGGCGGTGGTGATAAAGGGGGGGCATTTTATGGCCGCTGAGCGGGTGGATAATTACCTGCTTGTCGCCGCAAAGCCGGAGGAACCAGTTAAGATAAGCCTACCGCGTCTAACGGTTAGAAACTGCCACGGCACCGGCTGCACCTTTGCCTCCGCCTTTGCTGCTTATCATCTGCTGGGAGCGGATTATGAACAGGCCTGCCGCCAGAGCAGCGCCTTTGTCTGGCGGTTGCTGCGAGCCGGAATGAAAGTGAATTACGGTCGTGGTAGCAGCGGGCTGCCGCACCATCTTTTAAAGGCGGAGTTAGGGAGATGAGTAAAGAGAAAAGATCATACAGCCAGCGGCGGCGGGGCGGTAAAAATTTTGTTTGTCATTGCTGCCGCCGGGAGCTGCCTTTTTGCTGGAATTGCCCCTGCGGTTTTCAGATCTGTCCCGAGTGTTTTACGGAAAACAAATGGGGGCTTACCAACGGCCCTACCTGGGTCTGTCCCGATTGCGGCCGGATTCGGATGATGTGAGAGAAAAATGCTTATAGCAATTGACATAGGAAACAGCCATACCGTTGTTGGACTTTTCGGCGCGGAGGGCCTGCTTTATAACTGGCGGATTCAGACCAATCTTCGGGCCACGGCTGATGAAATAGCCGCCTG
>CAZSOB010000301.1:0-2390 GCA_964608155.1 uncultured Desulfobulbia bacterium | reverse complement strand
GCCGCAGCCGTTTTCAGGCTCCGGACATTGACGGCTGCGTCTATATAAATTCCGGTACCTGCAATAAAGGAGACATGGTTAATTTGAAAATTACCGACGCTCACCCCTATGACTTAATTGGCGAAATTGTATAGAAGATAGGGAAAAAGTAACTATTCAGGAAAGCGCAGACTCCGGGTGCAACTGAATAGTTGATGGCGTCGTAAAAAGTCCGATCTACTGCGTTGTGGCGTTTCGGCAGACCATATGTATGGCCGAAGCCCTGCCGAACCACCACGCCTCGCAGTCTACGCTTAGCTGACTTAGCCATCGTAAGTGTGTGATAGACTTTTTACGAGTCCATCAATAGTTACGGAAAAAACAAGATAACGATGAAGTAACGAATACAACGCGGCATCAGCCACCGATAGTTATTAAAAGAGCGGCCAGCCAGCCGACCGTTGACTAAAGATTAACCCGTTCCTTGAGCTCCTTGCCGACCTTAAAGAAAGGTAATTTTTTGGGTGGAACCTCAATCTTTTTGCCGGTCTTGGGATTTCTGCCGCAATAGGCTCCATACTCCTTAACCATAAAACTGCCAAACCCGCGGATCTCTATGTTTTCACCATGCACCAGAGCCTCGGTCATAGCAGAAACGATGGTCTTGATGATGGAATTGGTCTCCCGTATCGGCATCTTTAATTCCTGCGCCAAAATATCAATTAATTCCGATTTATTCATATCCCCTCCAAAATTGTAACTATTTAGCATGATGCCTAAAAGGTAACAATAATCACCAGCCTGTAACTGTTCAGCAGCACCCCACACCGTACTAATATAGTATTATGGACAATAATTCGTAACTTCTCCAGCGGTACGACAAAGATCGTATGCGAAAGTGGTGGTAAATCAGAATTAAGGGGACTGATTTTATTTTTCGTAGCTTCCGATTCGGGGGCAGAATGATTTTCGCAAACAAATGTGAAAAGAATTTAGCCCCATTGATGCAGGGGAAAAATTTAATCTGTCTCCCGGAATAGAACCACTAAACGTCTTTAATGCAAAACTCTAACCGGACACCACTTTTGTAGAAATTACAATAATTCAAGCTAACTATTTGATGTTATAAATCATTTTATGATTTGTAAAGGATATTCTTAGAAAAAATTCTTTGCAGGTCTTTTTTGTTCAAGAAACGATATTTACCCGTCCTTAGATTTCCCAGCCGCAGACCGCCATAAGCCAGCCTTTTTAAATAAGTCACCTTATGCCCCACCGCCGCGAACATCCGCCGCACCTGCCGCTTCCGCCCCTCATGAATAATAATGCGCAGAGTGGTAGAATTATCCTCAATCTTAGTTACCTCAATCTCCGCCGGCCAGGTCTGCCGGCCATCGAGATCTATCCCCTTCCGCAGAGCCTCTGTTTTCTGACGGCTCACCCGGCCGTTAACCACGGCGAGATAGGTCTTTTTGATCTCAAAACTGGGATGAATAACCTGCTGGGCCAAAGCCCCGTCATTCGTCATCAGCAGAGCCCCCTCCGTATCCAGATCCAGGCGGCCGACCGGAAAGAGGCGTTCCTTGACATCACCTGTCAATTCGCTCACCAACGGCCGCCCCTGGGGATCTTTCATGGTGGTAATATAGCCCCTGGGTTTGTTGATCAGGAGATAAATTTTTTTAGCGGGCTTTAAAACCGGTTTGCCATCAACCGTCAAGCTCTGACGCTGAGGGTCAACTTTAACCCCCATAACGGTAATAACCCGGCCGTCAACCTTGACCCGGCCAGCCCGGATCATATCTTCGGCCCGCCGCCGTGAACAAATACCGGATTTGGCTAATATTTTTTGCAGCCGCTCTTCCATCTATCTGTAATCACCCCGGCGAAACTTCTCCACCTCAATATAAGTAACGGCGCTTACCCGGTCAATCAGGCGGGCCAGAGGGTCGTCCTTGGGAAGCTGCTCCTTGATATCTAACAGGGCAGTGGAGTTCATTTCGAGAGAGTCAATAAGGGGGGCAAGATCATCGGACTTAAGAGTGAGATTAGTTAGGCCCCGTCTCAGAGAATCAAGCAAATCAATGGATGATTCGCCCAAAGAGAGACCCTGCAGGCGGACAGCCGGCGATGAGACGACGGCTGGGGCCGGGGCCTCGACCGCCGGGCTGGCAACAATCTCTTCCGGGCCTTTAAGCCCGTTCAAGAGATCCAGAAAACCAACATCCGGGGCCGCCAAGCCTTGAGAATTTTTCGCAGATTTCCGGGTCGTAAGCTTTTTACTCTTTAGATCATTTATCTTCATTACTTATAGCGATAAGGAGAGGAATTAAAACCAACTATCTATATTTGTTAATGATTACCTTAAATTACTTTTTTTCTCAAGAAAACATCTTTTTTTTCTCCAAATA
>CAZSOB010000300.1:0-2390 GCA_964608155.1 uncultured Desulfobulbia bacterium | reverse complement strand
TCACTCGCAGTCTCCGACATCCTGCGTCATGTAGTACGCTATGGCACCGGACGTTACGCTTACGACCATATAAAACTAAGCAGCATGGATACCAACCGCGGCAAAATGCTGGCCGATCTTGACCTCCATCTACCCCTGCTGGGCAAGACCGGTACGGCCAATGATTTCCGCAACGCCGCCTTTGTCGGTTATGTCCCCAGCTTAGGCAGAGAGCATAAGGCCCTGAGTCTTGAAAACGGCACCACAATAGCGGTGTATACCGGTTTTGACAATAATCAGCCCATGGTGCGCCACTCCAGCCATATGACCGGCTCCCAGGCCGCCCTCCCCCTCTGGTCCATGCTGGCAGACCGCCAGCTCAGCACAATATCCGACAAGGTTGATCTTGGCGCCCTGTTCTTTGCCGGGGCCAAAGAAATACCCCTTACCTACCCAGATCTCGGCCAGATCCACATCTCCACGGCGGCCGGAAATACCATAATAGCCGATGGCAATGAGATTCTGCTGCCCTATAGCTATGATAATAGTGGTAAAACCCAAATTGGCCCGGATATGATAAGTTTTGGAACCATTCAGCCCTCCGGCCAGGTTCAACTGCACAGATATTTCAGACCATTCTGGAGAAACACCGATGATAAAACGCAATAAGATACTGAATTGGTTTGGCGCCGGCCTAACATTATTAATCAGCGGCTGCGCCTCGCTTCCAAACTTCCCTGTCTTCGGCTCGAAACCGCCGGTTGTTAGCCAGACGACCAGACCACGGCCCGTCCCTGTAGTGCCAGAGGAGACTAAAAACAAAATTCACCCCCCTCCACCGTTAGCCGAAACCCCCTTCCCGACTCCAAAAGAGACTAATTTACCATCCGTAGGCAAACAAGAGCAACTAAGCAACAGCGAGCTAAAGGAGATTGAGTCCGCAGAGCCCGGCCTGCCAACTTCCGCGGCAGCCGGACTCATGGGGATTAAATTCAGCCAGGAACGTCTCAAATGGTATCAGGAAAAAATCAAGGCCTGGCAACAATTAAATAGCGACCTTACAGAAACAATGGCGATGGCAATTACGCCGGTATTTAACGATTGCCTGAATAAAGCGGTCGCCCTGACGGCGGCCTATCGCGAAGCATCCGCCACCCCCCTTAAAGCTCACTCCTCCACCCGATTATACCGTCTTGACATTAATTTTTTAACCTCTCACTGTGAGCAGATAAGACTCCAGGCCGCTAAACATCTCAAGGCCGGGATTAAAAGATGGCAGCATACGGCCATAGAGGAGGCCGGATCCCGGGTGCGGGGATATCTACGGCTGGGGCATCCGCAACAGGCGGTTCAGGCCTATGCAGACTTCATTAATCTCTACGGCCTCAAGGCAGCGAATCCCGATTTATCCAAGGCCTACGAACTGGCTCTCAAACGGCTGGGGAGATTCGGGGAAGCCGCCGCTCTCCTCTCTGAGACCCAAAATTCGAGGGGAATAGAGGATGAAATCAGCCGCGCTGATCTTTTAATGGCCGCTGGCAGCGATCAGGAGGCCAAAAAACTATACGCCGATCTGAGCCAAAAATTCACGGAAACCCTTAAATATCAGCAGTGGGCCAAAAACCAACTATATATAATCGACAAAGACCTGAACTCCGAATCATTCCCCGGATATGTCAAGTTATTAGGGGCTTATTACCAGGCAGACGCCCTTAAAACGGCCGGGGTCTTAAAGAGCGAATTGGCACAAATCCAGGCTGTTGGCAGCAATGCCATGCGGACCAACGCCGCTGTTATGGCAAAGAGAATGGCGGCCATAAACGCCCAATGGCGGCAAAAACAATTAGACAGGCTTGATGAACTGCTAACAGGACGAGAATTTGCCAAAGCCGGAGCCCTGCTCAACAAACTCAGCTCCCTGTTACCGGCCGACGAGATAAATAACCAGCGGCAGAGAATAAAAGAGGCGGCGGAAAACGCGCGGCAGCAGCAAATTATAGATCAAAAGAGACAAACCGATAACGAATGGCGGCAGGCTCTTGATCTTCTTGACCGCCAGAAGTACAAGGCTGCCACCACCGCCTTTAAAGGACTGTTAAATAGCGTCTACGGCGCAGAGGCCCAAAAGAAATTAAGGGCTGCCTCAAATATGGCGGCAGGCGCCATGCGCCGGGAAGCCGCCGCCCTGTTTCTTAAAGCCGGGAGAACCACTGATCCGATAGCCGTGGAAAAAATGATGCTCCAGGCCAGAGATTTATTACGCCAGGCCATAGCGGAATACCCGGACGTGGAGATTATTGATAAAATTAAACAAAATCTTCAGGCCTTAGAGAAACAACTTAATAAATTTCCAAGGCGTTAATAAAAAACTTGCCAAAAGGGGCAAAAATTTTGCAAACTAATAAATGATG
>CAZSOB010000299.1:0-2393 GCA_964608155.1 uncultured Desulfobulbia bacterium | reverse complement strand
GTATTCGAGAAGGCCTAAATGGGCGAAGATGGGGGGCTGCTGAATAGTTACCATTTTATGTAACTATTTAGCGTTTCCGCACGCTAATCTTCCGCAGACGAATGGACTTAGGCGTTACCTCCACCAGCTCATCGTCGTTAATATAGGCAATACAGTCCTCAAGGCTCATAATTACATGAGGGGTGAGAATAACGGCCTCATCGGTGCCGGAGGCCCGCATATTGGTTAACTTCTTGCCCTTGGCCGGATTGACCACCATATCCTCACCCCGGCAGTTTTCACCAATTATCTGACCGGCATAGACCTTTTCACCCGGTCCGATAAACAAGCGGCCCCGTTCCTGAAGATTAAAGAGGGCGTAGGCCACCGAGGTACAATTTTCCTTCACGATTATCACCCCGTTCTGGCGGTTAATAATCTCCCCGGCATAGGGGCCGTATTCAGCAAAGACATAGTTCATAATTCCCATGCCCTTGGTATCGGTCATAAATTTGGAACGAAAACCGAGAAGACCGCGGGTGGGAATTTTGAAAACGAGACGAGTCATCTCGTTATGGGTTCCCATCTCCAGCATCTGGCCCTTCAAGGCCCCCAGCTTTTCAATAACCGCGCCCTGAAACTGCTCATCGACATCAATGGTCAACTCCTCATAAGGCTCCTGCCTGGCACCATCAATCTCCCGCATGATAACCTGCGGCCTGGTGACCTGAAATTCATAGCCCTCACGCCGCATCTTTTCAATAAGAATCGAGAGGTGAAGCTCACCCCGCCCCGCCACCCGATAGCCCACGGCGTCGGTGAGGGGTTCAACATGCAGAGCCACATCGGCCAGGGTCTCTTTGGCCAGCCGGGCCTCGATATGCCGCGAGGTTACATACTTACCCTCCTGACCGGCAAAGGGTGAATCGTTGGGAATAAAATTCATGGCGAGAGTGGGAGGATCAATGTCGATAATGGGCAGCGGAGCTGGATTATCAGGATCGGTAAAGGTTACCCCCACCGTTACATTGTCCAGACCGGCCACCGCCACAATCTCACCAACCCCGGCCTCATTGACCGCTACCTTCTCATTGCCCTCAAAATGGAATATCTTGGAAATCCGGGTGGGGACGATACCGCCCTCCCGGCTGACAACCGCCACATCCTTATTAATCCTCAAGACCCCGTTTACCACCTTGCCAATGCCGAGACGACCAAGATAGGGGGAATAATCAATGGTATTAACCTGCATCTGCAGGGGTGCCGATTCAGAGCCCTGCGGGGCGGGAACATACTTAACAATCAACTCTGATATTGGTTTCATATCCATATTATCGGAGTCCAGATCATGGCGGGCATAGCCCTCCTTGGCAGAGGCGTAAACTACCGGAAAATCAAGCAGATCATCCGGGGCGTTTAATTTAACAAAGAGATCAAAGACCTGATCCACCACCCATTCACAGCGGGCGGCAGGCTTGTCTATCTTATTGATGACCACGACAATAGGCATCTTGGTAGCCAGGGCCTTTTTCAAGACAAAATAGGTCTGCGGCATTGGCCCTTCCTGGGCATCGACCAAAAGCAATGCCCCGTCCGCCATACGCATTACCCGCTCCACCTGGCCGCCGAAATCGGCATGGCCAGGGGTATCAATAATATTAATAAAATGATCCTCATAGATATAGGAGCCATTCTTGGAGGTAATGGTAATCCCCCGCTCCTTCTCGAGATCCATGGAATCCATAAGACGCTCAACAACCTCCTGGTTTTCTCTGAACATACCGCTCTGTTGAAAAAGCTGATCAACCAGGGTAGTCTTGCCATGATCGACATGAGCGATAATTGCCACATTTCTTATCTTCTGCTGTTCCATTTGTTTACCTTTAAAAAAAAAAGAGCCACCCCCCAAATGAAGATGGCAAAAAAACTCAGTGGCGTCCGGTATAAAACCCGGTGCATGTCTATGCAAATGATCCGGGCATAAATGATCCGGGCGTATTGCACAATACGCCCCCTACGTCCGTGCCATCAAGAAAGTCTTGTTTGGTAAATATCAGGCACCAAGAGGCTGATTTTATTTTTCCGGCGTTCTGCCGCCCGGCAAAAACCACCAATCATCTTTAACGCAAATGGAACCGGACACTACCGAGAAAAATTATATAATTTATATCAAATACATGTTATTAGCAAGCAGTTATTTCGTAAACCGGTAAACAGAGCAATATGAAAAACCCCTCAGAAAACAGCGGCCGCCTTGCCCGCTCCGCCGGAGTAATAAGTGCCGCCATTATGTGCAGCCGGATTCTCGGCTTAGTGCGGGAACAGGTCATGGCCGCCCTCTTCGGCGCCGGCACCAACTATGATGCCTTCGTGGTTGCCTTCCGCATCCCCAATCTCCTGCGCGACCTTTTTGG
>CAZSOB010000298.1:0-2393 GCA_964608155.1 uncultured Desulfobulbia bacterium | reverse complement strand
AAACGGCCAAGGCCAATGGGCTGGAACCCTACGCATATTTACGCAACGTGTTTACCGAACTCCCTAGAGCCACATCCATCGAGGCATTTGAAGCTCTGTTGCCCTGGAAGTGACAAGCCGCCCATCTCTTCCTTGAGATTGGCGGCTTACGGGATAAGATCTTAAAACGCAACCATCCTTGTTTAGCGCGACCAACTTCCCTGTCAATAGTAAATCTACACCCATCTACAGCTGGCATGCAACTGTAATTTGTAAAGCATGCTGATTATTTTGCGCTTACTATTATTCAACACAAATTAAAGTCACGTCTGCGTAAATAGTATTGAGCGCAATAACATCGAATAGGAGAACAAAAATGTCAGGTCAAAATAAAATTTCGAGCAAAGTGGTTCTTGTTACCGGAAGCAGTTCCGGATTCGGTCGGCTAACTGTCGAAACGCTTGCCCGGCGGTCATTGTGTTTATGCGGCGATGCGTGATTCGGCTAACCGTAATAGTTCTGTTGCTTCCGAGTTAATGGATTTGGCAACACATGAAAATCTGGATCTGCATATGATTGAGCTTGATGTAACAAACAGTGCGTCAATTGAGGCCGCTATTGCACATGTCGTGGAGGAACAAGGACAAATAGATGTGCTGGTGAATAACGCTGGTGTAATGAACGTGGGTATCACCGAAGGATATACCCTTGAACAAGTTAAACAACAAATGGACGTCAATTATTTTGGGCCGGTCCAATTAGACCGTACTGTCATTCCTCATATGCGTAAACAGCAGTCGGGATTGTTGATCCATGTGAGTTCATTAGCCGGGCGCCTGGTGTTCCCGTACTTTGGTATTTATTGTGCGAGCAAGTTTGCACTTGAAGCCGTTGCAGAGTCTTATCGATATGAATTGTCTGCTCAGGGTATTGATTCAGTCATCGTTGAACCGGGGCCATTTGGTACATCATTAATTTCCAAATCGCCAAAGCCGGAAGACGTGGAGCGTTTGGCAGACTACGGTGACATTGCGGAATTACCGGACAAAAGGCTGGCCTCGTTTGAAGAGTTTTACCAATCAGATGATGCTGTAAACTCGCAGGTTGTTGCTGACGATATTGCAAATCTGATTGCAATGTCGCACAAAGATCGCCCATTACGTACTGTTTCCGGTCTTGATTACGGGGTGCGGGAACTGAATGCATCGGTCGAACCTGTTCAGCGTGTATTGCTGGAAACACTTGGCATGTCGAGTATGGATCCGACATCATAAGATGTGGGTGACGGACACAGAGTAGCATAGGGGAATTGATGCTGAAAAGTTGATATATATGGATGGCTCATTTGATGTGCCGTGGATTCCTGTAAGGAAATACGCCTAGATAAACGCGAGATGTGATCAATATTAAAACCATGCTGACCTACGACTTCAGGCACACGGGAAAGATACCGAGCGGTTATCTGGCGTCCCAACAGGGTGACGATATGTCTTGCACGCCCCTGGGCCTGAACCCAGTGCTCATAGTCTTTTTCTGCAATGGGCGTAAAACGGATATTGAGATTAAGTTCGTGGCATTTAAACAACAGCTCCTTGAATACTGAACAGCCATCGTCCATTGGTGATTCGATCAGCATACCAAGTGATAAACTATTGTGAATAACCGATTGGCCAATATCCAGCACAGTCACATCGTAGCTCGCCAGAATTCCGGTTAATTCAGCCGTGAGCCCGGGTCGATCCTGCCCGGTTACACTAACGAGTATAACTTCGCTCACAGGTGACTCCCACTCGATAGTAAACAAGCAGCAAAAATCCAGAATCGGCGTGGGTTTTCCGGTGGTCTTAGCATTGATACCATAAAAAAAACGATGTACGCTTCGATACCTATACTGGTGCCGATAACCACCCAAATATTTTTTTGACGAGGCAATAAATTAAAGAGGCGGTGTGATTATTTTAATTAACTCCGACCTTTTAACCCTAAGATTTAATACGGACTATTCGTCATGTAGTCACTAAACACTAAGCTGTGTAAATTATTATCTTCTGCCGAAAATCAGCTGCTTGGCTAACAATTGTAAATCTATTACTAAGCCAAAAATAATAATGATAGCCAGGTAACCAGCATCCATTATCAATACCAATTTTTAACTCTGCCATACGAAGTCTAATCGGTGCAGCTAATTCATGTTTGCCCGCTACTATTGCATGAGCATGGCATCTAGCAGGACGACTACCAAATTTTTCTTCTAAATGGCGACCTAGTCGTTCCGATTTATGTTCCTCGGTTTTTAATGCCTCAATAGAACTTGAACTACAGGTATTTTTATATTTTTCAATACCTTTCTGTACAAGCACTTTATTAAAATCACTTTCTTTTAGCTCACCTTCCAGTGTATTAATGACTAAAAT
>CAZSOB010000297.1:0-2396 GCA_964608155.1 uncultured Desulfobulbia bacterium | reverse complement strand
GCCGCTTTGGCCGCTAACACCGTTGTCCTGCCCCTGAAGCTGAACGCCAAGGCCTCCGCTGCCATGTCGCAGGCCAAAGTTGATACGGCTCTTAAGAAGGCCGCCAGCGCTGCCGGGCTCTCCATGATAGAGCGAAGTCAGACCACGGGTATAGTTGATTATCAGAACTGGCCGCCCACCGCCGCCGCCCTCAAAGCCCTGCCCCTGCCCAAGGGTACGGAGTATATCGCGCTGGGCAGCATTACCCCCCTTGGCAGCAAGATCAGTGTCGACATGCGGGTAATAGACCTTCTTGATCCGGCCCACAATAGTTTTTTCTATCAAGATGGTGGAAGCGCCGGGTCTCTCTCTACTATATTAGCCAAAATCAGCCGCCAGATTACGGCCTTTACCAACCGCTATGCCATCATTGCCGACATAGTAGTCAGCGGCAATAAGAAGATAGATTCCGGCGCCATCCGCCAGAAGATTAAACTGACCGCCGGTGACCTCTACGCCCCTGACAAAATCAAAGAGGCCATTAAAGATATTTACAAGATGGGCTATTTTGACAACATCACGGTCACCTCATCCGCCACCGACAAGGGCCGCCGTCTTACATTTCATGTCAAAGAGAAGGCCGTCATCAGCCAGGTTATTATCTCCGGTGAAAATGAAATAAAGGAAAGCGATATCAGGGACGTGATTACACTCTCCCCCAACAGTATTATCAGCAACAAGGACGTTCAGGAGTCCATTGTCAGCATCAAAAAACTTTATAAGGACAAGAGTTATTATAACACCAGGGTGGCGGCCGACATTAAAAAGATCCAAAATGGCCGGGTTGATGTCACCTTTAAAATACGAGAGGGCCACAAGGTCTATATCAAAGACATTACCTTTACCGGCAACAAGGCCTTTAAGGACAAGGCGCTGAAAAAGATCATGCAGACCTCGGAGCGGGGCTGGCTCTCCTGGCTCACCGACAGCGGAATTCTTAAAATAAATATTGTCGATCAGGATTCCGCCCGTATGGCCGCCTTTTATCACAACCACGGCTATATTGATGCCAGGGTGGGGAAACCTGAGATTAACCATAAGGGCGAGTGGATATATATCAACTTCAATATCTTTGAAGGCCCGCGCTACCGGGTAGGAACCGTTGATCTGAGTGGCGATCTTATTACGAACAAGGCCAACCTGATTAAACTTACCAAATTATGGACAGAAAAATTCTTCAGCCGTAAAACCCTGCGTGATGATGTTTTAAAAATTACGGATTATTACGCCTCCAAGGGCTACGCCTTTGCCGAGGTTACGCCCCATACCGAGCGCGATATACAGAATAAACGGGTCAACGTCACCATTTCCATCGCCAAGAACGAGCTGGTACATATCAACCGAATCACCATTAAGGGCAACTCCCGCACCCGAGACAAGGTTATCCGCCGTGAGATGCGGGTCAAGGAGGGGGGTATCTTCAACGCCACCGCCCTGAAGATCAGCAAGCAGCGTTTAGAACGGCTGGATTATTTTGAGCATGTGGATATAACCCCCCAGCCCACCGCTGACAGCTCCGAGATGAACATCAATGTGGATGTCAAAGAAAAGGCCACCGGTAATTTCAGTATTGGGGCCGGTTACAGCTCCGTGGACAGCTTTATGTTCATGAGCCAAGTAAGCGAGAACAATTTCCTGGGCAAGGGCCAGAGAGTGGCATTAAAGGCCAATTTAAGCGGCAACAGCACCGAATACGACTTCAGCTTTACCGAACCGCATCTCGCCGACAGCGAGTTGCTCTTTGGCTTCAACATCTATAACTGGTCGCGGGATTACGACAACTACACCAAAAAATCCAAGGGAATTGGGGTAAACTTCGCCTATCCCGTCTGGGACAAATGGCACCTCTCCTTCGGTTACAGCTTCGATGATACCAAGCTTACTAATCTCAGTACCTACACCTCCCAGCTTATTTTGGATTCCATGAACATTCGTTACACCAGTTCCATCCGCGTAGGCCTGGGCAAAGACACCCTGAACCACCGGATCAATCCCACCAGCGGTCATGTCTATTCCATGTCTCTTAAGTATGCCGGCGGCCCCCTCGGAGGCGACAGCCAGTTCACCAAGATGGAGGCCTCCACGAGCTGGTATTACCCCCTGCCCTGGGATACCACCATCCATAATAAATTATCCGCCGGTCTGGCCTTTGCCAACTCCGGCAACAAGCTGCCGGTTTTTGAGAAATACTATCTCGGCGGCATAAACACCATCCGGGGCTTCAAGGCCTCCAGCATCAGCCCCCGTGACCCCATCACCGGCGAAAAAATAGGCGGTGCCAAGATGTGGTATTACAACCTGGAGTATATCTTCCCCCTTCTCAAAGACGCGGGCCTCCGAGGTGTAACCTTCTTTGA
>CAZSOB010000296.1:0-2411 GCA_964608155.1 uncultured Desulfobulbia bacterium | reverse complement strand
AATCACCGGCTCCAGCTTGGGTTGCAGTAATTCCTTTAAACCGGCAAAGGTTGAGGCTCGCTGATTAACCTTGATTTTAAACTCTACCCGGCGGTTCCGAGCCCGGCCGGCCGCGGTATCATTACTGACGAGAGGCCGGCCATCGGCATAGCCCACTGCCGACATGTGATCAGCCGGGATACGGAATTTCTTGGCCCAATAATTTACCACCGCCACACTGCGGCCCGTTGACAGATCCCAGTTGGAGATGAATTTCCCGCCCTTGCGCAGGGGGACATTATCCGTATGACCACTGACTATAACCGTGGAACCGGTCTGCTTAATAATCTTACCAATTTTGTTAAGCAGAGTTTTGAACCGCGGCCGCAACTGATCTTTACCGGATTCAAAGCCCAGGGCATCCTTTACCCGTACCACCACCCCGTCGTGGGTCATCTCCACATCAACCATACCGCCTTGTTCCTTAGCCACCACATCATTGATATCGTTCTGCACCCTGACTGCCATGGGGGTGGAGATAAAGTCAGTAGCCACCATCAACTGCCCCTGCGGACTGCCGTCAAAATGTTCCTTCCTCTGAATGCCGAAGGCATCCTTCATGGAACCGGCCGCCTGGCGATATTTGGGGGCGTCCATGGTAGAAAAAGACAGAAGCAGAACAAAAAAGCAGAGGAGAAGCGACATCAAATCCGAGAATGTACACATCCACAGGGGGGCGCCAGGCGGACACTCCTGTTTAACTTCGTCGTCATCAGCCATTTCTTTACTCCATCTATAAAATTGCCTTGCCCCAGGCTATTTTTTTTCCCCTGTCCCTCGATCTTTGGGCGGCAGAAAGGTCTCAAGAAATTCCTCCATTACCCTGGGGTTTATACCCTTCAAAATTCCTAAAACTCCTTCAACAATCAACCGCCGGTTACGCTCCTCTTCCTGACAGCGGAGGGCCAGTTTATCGGCAATAGGCAGGGCAAAGAGGTTGGCAATCAGGGCCCCGTACAGGGTAGTGAGAAGGGCCACCGCCATGGAGGGCCCGATGGAGGCAGGATCACTCATATTGGAGAGCATCTGTACCAGACCGATGAGGGTACCAACCATTCCAAAGGCCGGAGCCGAATCCCCCATCCCGGCAAAGACCTTACGTCCCAAGTCATGCCTTTGAATAGTGAGATTAACCTCTTTTTTTAAAACCTCCTCAATAAAATCCGCTTCGTGGCCATCCACACAATACATAATGGCTTTTTTAAGAAAAGGATCCTCAATGGGCTGTTGTTCCAAAACGATAAGGCCGTTCTTACGGGCAATATTAGCGAGATTAACGATCTCACCGATAATATGCTGCGGGACGCTTATCTTGGAAAAAAAGGCGTTCATGGCCACCTTAACGGAGTTTACCACGTCCCCCATCCCAAAACGAATAAAAGCCGTGGCTGCCGTGCCGCCGAAAACAATCAACACCGAGGGAATATTGACAAAAAGTAACAAAGATCCGCCGGAGGCGATGGCCCATACAATCAGCACGGAGCCGCCTACCAGACCAACAACGGTTGCTATATCCATTAGTTCCTACCTGTAACCTGAATATTATGGGAAAATGTCCTCTATCGGCAGCGACATCTTAAAGCTATGACTTTCATCCGGATAACGCCCTTCACGCACCTCATGCTTATAGGCCAGAACGGCATCCTTGATCTGGGGGGCCAGATGAGCGTATGACTTAACAAAACTGGGTACGAATTTTTCAAACATCCCCAGAAGATCATGGGTCACCAACACCTGGCCGTCACAGCCGGCTCCAGCTCCGATGCCGATGGTGGGGACGGTTAATTCCTGGCTGATCAACTCCGCAAGCGGCGCGGGGATACACTCCAAAACCAGGGCGAAGACCCCGGCATCCTGCAGCCCCTTGGCCATGCTTAAAAGATTACGGGCCGAATCCCGATCCCGGCCCTGCACCTTATACCCCCCCAGCTGGCCGGCCGTCTGCGGAGTCAGCCCGATATGGCCCATAACCGGCACCCCGGCCTTGACTATGGCACTGACCGTGGCGCAGACCTCAAGACCGCCCTCAAGTTTCACGGCATCACAACCGGCCTCCTTCATAAAACGACCGGCATTGTGAATAGCCTCCGGCAGAGAGGCCTGGTAAGACATAAAGGGCATATCGCCGACAATGAGAGTTTGCGAGGCCCCCCGCCGCACGGCCTTGGCATGATGAATCATCTCGTCCATGGTCACCGGTACCGTGGAATCATAGCCCAATACCACCATCCCGAGAGAATCACCGACCAATAACATATCAATCCCGGCATTCTCTATCAGACCGGCAAAGCTGGCATCATAGGCGGTAAGCATGGTGATCTTCTCCCCCCTGCCCTTCATCGCCCTGATATCGACCACCGTCAATTTTCCTG
>CAZSOB010000295.1:0-2416 GCA_964608155.1 uncultured Desulfobulbia bacterium | reverse complement strand
GTAAATAGTTGATCCTGGTGAAGTCCCATCATGGGATATTGCGGGGTTGGCGAAAATAGAGCCGTGCTTGTTGTCAAGGATAAAGATTTGCCCTTGGCATACCCGTTTTTTTTAAAAAAAAAGGGCGATAAGATGTAAGAAAACATCTTATCGCCCCTTTTTAAAATTCTCTGGGTTTAAAAGGAAAAGGCTTATTTTTTACCCATGGCCCGTTTGGAGGCCTTCAATGGATTGATTTTTATCTTGGAGGTGGTGATTTCAGGTTTAACATGGGAAGCAAAATTACAGATTCCCAGCTTCCATTTTGCTTCGGGGCTGATGTAGGTCTTACATATTTTCTGGGACTCAACCTCGATAATCCGTTCGCAACCCTCGCATTTTTCAATAATGGGATTAAATATTCCGCTGGTGTATATCTGATTCTCCGCTGTAGCCATGCCAACTCTCCTAATAAGCTTTTATAGTTGCTGTTTAAGCAATGAATGTTAAATGAAACAGCAATAAATAAAGAAAATATGCCATAATGTCAATATAAAAAAATAATTTGGGCTTAAAACCAGGCCGCTTGACTCCGGTTAGAGGATGAAACGGCTAAGGTCTTCATCTGCGGCAATATCATCTAACTGTTCTCTTACGTATGGGGCGGTGACCCTGAATTCACTTTCTTCTATATCCGGAGCGTTAAAAGACAGATTCTCTAAAAGGCGTTCCAGCATGGTATGCAGGCGTCTGGCCCCGATGTTGTCGGTCTTCTGGTTGACCATGGCCCCGATTTTGGCAATTTCATGGATGGACTCATCGTCGAAAATCAATTTTATGCCCTCAGTGGCCATAAGGGCAATGTATTGTTTAATCAGGGCATTTTCCGGTTCCGTAAGAATACGGTAAAACTCATTCTCGCCCAGTGAATCCAGCTCCACCCGAATTGGGAAACGGCCCTGCAGCTCAGGGATTAAATCAGAAGGCTTGCAGAGATGAAAGGCCCCGCTGGCGATAAATAGGATATGATCGGTCTTGACCATACCGAATTTGGTATTGACATTTGAGCCCTCGACAATGGGCAGTAAATCACGCTGCACCCCCTCTCGTGATACCTCGCCGCCCTGGTGAGCCCCTTCATGGCGGGAGGTGATTTTATCAATTTCATCTAAGAAAATTATACCCGATTGTTCCGTCCGCCGGATGGCATCCTGGATAACCTTGTCTTCATCAATTAATTTTTCGGCCTCTTCCATGGTCAACAGACGCAGGGCTTCGGATACCTGAACCTTTTTTCTCTTGGATTTCTGGGGAAACATCTTGCCGAAAACGTCCTTCAGGCCGCTGCCCATATCCTCCATTCCGGCGTTGGAAAAAACCTCGATCATGGGCATACTTGTATTCTGATTAACATCCATTTCGACATCTTTGTGATCTAATTTGCCATCCTTTAACATCTGGCGAAATTTCTCCCTGGTACTGACAGCAGGTTTATTCTGAGTAAGATTTTGAGTGGGAGGCTTCAGAACTTTGACCTCCTCTGCTGGTTCTGGCGAGGCGGCAGGTTTGGGGTTCGGTGGAAGCAGCAGGTCAAGGAGGCGGTCTTCGGCCAGAATAGCAGCCTTTTCATCCACCTTGCGCCGTTCTTCGGAACGTACCATGTTTACCGCCAGATTGGTGAGATCACGAACCATGGATTCTACATCACGGCCCACATAACCCACCTCGGTAAATTTTGAGGCCTCAATCTTTAAAAAGGGTGACTGAGCCAGGCGGGCCAGACGGCGAGCAATCTCGGTTTTACCAACTCCGGTGGGGCCGATCATGATAATATTCTTGGGAGAGATCTCCTCCTGGAGATGGCCCTCCACCTGCTGCCGCCGCCAACGGTTACGTAGGGCAATGGCGACAAATTTTTTGGCATTATCCTGACCGATAATATATTTATTTAGTTCGGCAACTATCTCTTTAGGGGTGAGGGATTTCAAGGTCATAATTTTTCCACGGTAATATGATGATTGGTGTAGATGCAGATGGTGGCCGCAATATCCATGGCGGCCCGGCATATCTCTTCGGCGTTCATCTCGGTATGTTGAATAAGGGCCTTGGCAGCCGCTTGGGCGTAGGGGCCGCCGGAACCAATGGCCAGTATCCCGTCGTCGGCCTCAATGACGTCGCCGGTGCCGCTTAGGAGAAGGGAATGTTCATGATCCGCGGTAACCAGAAAGGCCTCAAGTTTACGTAATAATTTGTCGGTTCGCCAGTCCTTGGCCAAAGATACGGCACCACGCATGAGGTTGCCGTCATATTGTTCCAGCTTATTTTCCAATCTCTCAAAGAGGGTAAAGGCATCGGCCGTGGCCCCGGCAAAGCCGCAGATCACCTTGCCGTTGTATAATCTTCTGACCTTCTGGGCGTTATGCTTCATTATTGTATT
>CAZSOB010000294.1:0-2423 GCA_964608155.1 uncultured Desulfobulbia bacterium | reverse complement strand
CGATCAACAAACCACACTCTGGGAGGTGATCGCCCTCCGAGGTGTAAGCGTTTCAAGCGCGCACAGCAGGGTGTTCATGGAGCGCTTACGTAAATACGAGACCGGCAGTCCCTAATCCGTTTCCTCATTCCCCACCGGGCAGCTGGCGTGTTTAAAGAATTCATAGTAGAGCAGCGGCACAATCACCAGAGTCAGCCCGGTGGCAACAATTGCCCCGGCCATCATGGCAACACCCAGCCCCTGAAAAATGGGATCAAAGAGCATGACAATGGAGCCTACCACCACCGCTGCCGCGGTCAACACAATAGGCCGCAGCCGTACCGCCCCGGCCTTGATAAGAGCGGGCACCAGCTGGCCGCATTCAACCCAGTCCATATGAATAAAATCAACCAGCAGAATAGAGTTCCGCACCACAATACCGGACAGAGCGATAAAACCGATCATTGAGGTGGCGGTAAAGAAAATACCAAAGAGCCAGTGGGCCGGCAGAATACCCACCAGAGTAAGCGGAATCGGCGCCATAATCACCAGGGGCACCGTAAAACTCCTGAACCAGGCCACCACGAGAATATAGATAAGCACCATAACCGCGGCAAAGGCTATGCCGAGATCACGAAATACCTCATAGGTGATCTGCCATGCTCCGCCCCATTTAAGGGAATAGCGTTTCGTTAACGGCGGCTGCTTGGTAAAATACTGCCGGAGCCCATAACCCTCGGGCAGCTTCAATTTGGCAATCCGGTCTTTCATTTGCAGAATGGCATAAACCGGGCTCTCCCTGTCCCCTGCCACATTACCAATGACGTAGGTCACCCGTTTCAGATTTTTATGATAAATGGGCTGTTCGGCACGGCGCTTTTCCACCTTGATCAAAGAGGTCAGTGAAACTAAGTTCCCCTGCCTGTCCGGTAGACTGATGCCCCGCAAAGCCGCGAGAGACGATCTCACCGCCAGCGGCATACGCAGTACTATATCCACCGGCTCCTTTTCCCTTTTATCATGCAGCAGACCGGCCGACATGCCGTTCACCGCGATTCGGAGAGTCTTGGCAATAGCCGCCGGGCTGATGCCGTAGAGTACCGCCTTTTCCTTGTCAACGACAAAGACATACTTATCGTGAGTATCTTCGACATACCAGTCAACATCAACAACGTCGGGGGTGGTGGCGAATATATGCTTGACCTGAGCGGCAATCTGCCGCTGGCGCTTCAAATCCGGGCCGTATATCTCGGCCACCAGGGGACTTAATACCGGCGGGCCGGGCGGTATCTCCACCACCTTGATACGGGCGTTAAAGGCATCGGCAATTTTTTTCAGCGGCGGCCTGATGCGCCTGGCAATCTCGTGGCTTTGATCCTTTCTCATCTCCTTGTCCACCAGGTTCACCTGTATATCTGCCAGATTACTGCTGTGACGCAGGAAATAATGGCGCACCAGACCATTAAAATTATAAGGGGCTGAGGTACCGACATAGGATTCAAAATCCGTCACCTCGGGCACTGTTTTCAGATAGTCGGCCAGCTTTCTCGTCAGATCGGCGGTTCCCTCAAGGCTGGTGCCTTCCGGCATGTTAATCACCACCTGGAGTTCGCTCTTGTTATCAAAAGGCAGCATTTTCAAGGTTACCTTCTGCAGAGGCACCAGAATAACCACCAGAATCAGCATAATCAGAATACTGCCCAACACGATATATCTCTTCCAGCTGCTTTGCAGAAGCGGGCCGATAATTCTGGCATAAAGCTTATAAATCTTGGTATCCTCTTCCTTAACAACTTTACCCTTCCCGGCGCTGACCTTTTTCAACACCTTGTAACTGAGCCAGGGGGTAACAATAAATGCCACCATGAGGGAAAACACCATGGCAGTAGAGGCATTCACTGGAATAGGGCGCATATACGGCCCCATCAGGCCGGAGACAAAGGCCATGGGCAGGAGAGCGGCAATAACGGCGAAGGTAGCAAGAATGGTCGGGCTGCCGACCTCATCTACCGCCCGCACAGCGGTCATAACGCTGACCTTGTGCATCTGGAAATGGCGGTAGATATTTTCCACCACCACAATCGCGTCATCAACCAGAATACCGATGGAAAAGATGAGGGCGAAGAGGGTCACCCGGTTCAGGGTGTAGCCATAGAGATAGCTGATTAACAGAGTCAGAGCCAGGGTAACGGGTACGGCCACCGCCACCACCAGCGACTCCCGCCAGCCCAGAGCCAGGGCAATGAGCAGGGTTACTGAAATTGTGGCAATCAGCAGATGTTCCAGCAGATCATCAGATTTATCGTTGGCGGTCTTACCGTAATCCCTGGTCACCGTTACCTGCACATCGTCCGGCAGCAGGGTTCCCTGCCATGACTTCACCTTGGCAATGGTATCTCTGGCAATCACAGTGGCGTTGGCGCCTCTCTTCTTGCTGAGGGCGA
>CAZSOB010000293.1:0-2425 GCA_964608155.1 uncultured Desulfobulbia bacterium | reverse complement strand
ATAAAACAGAGGGCGGCCCGGAATTATACGCTGCCGCCACCGGCCGCGCTAACGAATTAAGCATTTTACTGGTAAACGGCAGCGCCAGAGGACTTAATTTCCGGCTTAAAATCAGGGGCTGGGCCGGAAGCGGCCTTTATTCCTATCTCTATGATCCGCAGACCCTGACCAGCAAGAGGCCGGGTGACAAAATAATTCCCCGCCGCTGGTCATTGCTGGCCGCGGGTGGGGTATTGACAGCCAGCATTCCAGCCCGGGGGGTGATGGTCTATAGTACAAAGCGGCAGGATCTGACAGGCGCGCCTCTCCTCGGCAGCGGGGCAGGCATCAACTTAAGCTCAGGCAAACAGGTCAAGGCCTCCTCAAGTGTCAGCGGTCATCCCGCCGCCAATCTCATTGATGGGCGGCGTTTATCTTATTGGCGGGCCAGGGACAATGACAGCAGGCCCTGGTTTATCGTCGATCTGGGAAAAGCGTATTGGGTCAGACGGGCCGAGGTCTGCCCCCGTGTTGATCGCCGGGACAAGATTGGCGCTGGATTCCCGGCCTCTTATATTCTGGCAACCAGCCTTGATGGCAGCACCTGGCAGAAGGCCGCCGCCGAGACTAACATTCAGCATCCAGCTGCTGCGGTACACGGCCTCTCTTTCGTACCCCGCCTGACCCGCTATGTACGTTTTACTGGCACCAAGGCTCCCGGTTCAACTGCCCTGGAGATTGGTGAATTACGACTTTACGGGGCGGCACGGAGGGGAGAGAAATAACTACTCAGGCAGCAATCATCTCCTGCCATATTTGCCGCATCTCAGAGGCAAACCCAAGATCATCCTCCGGCATCCGGCCATGTTCGGTGAGATAGCCGCCGATCATCATACCATCGGCCCCGGCCATAAAGGCGGAACCAAGAAAGTCCTGCAAAGCTGTTTCCCGGCCGGCGGCCAGACGGATTGGAATATCCGGCATGAGAATACGATAGATGGCGATACCGCGCAGGGCGTCAATAACCGATAGTGGCGGCTGGTGGGCCAGGGGGGTACCGGGCAGGGGAATAAGGATATTGATGGGTACTGAATCGGCGCCGCAATCCCGCAGAGAAAGGGCCATTGATATACGGTCATCCTCAGTCTCGCCCAGACCGAAAATACCGCCGGCACATACCTCAAGCCCGGCCTCATGAGCGGCATCAATGGTGTCGATGCGTTCCTGAAAACTGTGGGTGCTGACGATATTTGGGAAAAATTCTCTTGAGGTCTCTAAATTATGATGATATCGGCTTAAACCCGCCTCCTTCAACATTTTAAATTCCTGAAGCCCAAGTATCCCGAAAGAGGCGCAAACCTTAATGCCGACCTGCTCCCTGATGGCCGTAATTGCCTCGGCCGCTTGTTTTAAATCTTTTACCCCGAGACCGCGGCCGCTGGTAACCATGGAAAAATGGCTGGCCTGATTCTCCCGGGCCAGACTGGCGGCCTGTAGAATTTCATCACGTTCCTTAAGGCCGTAAACCGGAGCATTGGTATGATAATGGGCGGATTGAACACAGAAACGGCAGTCTTCACTACAATTGCCTGATTTGGCATTTATAATGCTGCATAACGAGAAATCAAGACCCCGCCGCCCGTTGAGTTTGACATCCAGAGCCCAGGCCATGAGCTCATGGCAGTTTTTTCCTTTAAACTCCTTCAGATCCGCTGCCATGACCGCCCCCCTTAATCAATTCTGACGAAAGCCGAAAACTCCGCCCTTGGTGTTTATGGCATAAGCCGTTCCCCGGCCGCCATACGACGGCCCCCTCCGGCCCTGCTGCCGCCCCGTCTTTTTGGGGGCGTCAACAACGGAAGGGGCAATAAAAGGCAGATCAACGGCAGTCGGGCCGCCATTGACCTCCTTGATAATCTGAAAGAGATGCATTCCGCTTTTGAAATAACTCTTTTTCTGCAGCCATTTGGGCCAATCCTTACCGTTATCATGTTTCAGCAGCAAGGGCAGGGTCGCCAGACTGCGGGCAACGTCATCCTGCATGGCCCGCTTTATGTTAAGGTTTCCGAACATCCCGGCCAGTCTCTCGCGAATATCACGAGAAAGAAGGTAGGATTCCTTCTGAGTTTGAATACTTTTAATATCTAATTCCGCCTCGACCCAGGACACAAGAAGTAAAGAGATAAGCAGGCCGTCAGGCAGCTTCTGCGCCTCTTTAACAAGGCGGTCAATAACACTCAGGACGGCAAACAACCTGTTTTTATTATCCTCAGCCTTTTCATGCTCGCTCAGAGTATGGCGGTAAAAAGGAAAGATGGTATAGAAAATCCCACTATCGAAGGCCAGCCTGGCCCACGCCTGGCAGGCCCCCCCGCGCAGATCTTTTAACAGCTCATCCCGAATGCGGGAGACCGGACAGAGTAATAATTTATCCCGATTACGGAGA
>CAZSOB010000292.1:0-2426 GCA_964608155.1 uncultured Desulfobulbia bacterium | reverse complement strand
GGCTTCTGTACCTTCAACTGTGTGTATTGCGAAATAAACCGCCAAAAAGTCAGAAGCTGCCAACGGCGAGAATATATCCCTACCGCCGATATTATCACTGAATTAGACCAGCACCTGACGGATGGCGGCGAAGCGGAATTAGACATATATACAATTACAGCCAGCGGTGAGCCTACCCTCCATAACGGCATCGGCCGGATTATTCGCCATATCAAAGATCATAGCTCCAAGCCGGTGGCTGTACTCACCAATGGTTCACTGCTTCATGTGCCGGAGGTCAGACAGGAACTCATGGCGGCCGATATAATCATCCCCTCCCTTGATGCGGCCCGCCCTGCAGGCTTCCAGGCCCTGAATCGACCGGCAGCGGGGCTTAGTATAGACATAATTATCAAGGGGATTAAAAATTTTAAAGAAGAATATCCAGGAAAATTATGGCTGGAGGTTCTTCTCTGTCAGGGAATAAATGACAGTGAAGATGACATTAAGGCCCTGGAACGTGCCGTTGACAGCATCGGCCCGGATAAAATCCAGCTTAACACCGTTGACCGTCCGCCCCTTGAGGCCAGTGCCCGGCCTTTAAGCCGCCCGCGGTTAAAACAGATTGCGGCAAGATTACCTGGCGATGTTGAAATTATCGCCAGGGGGCAAGACTCCGGCCCGGCGGTACATAAGACCGTCAGACCGAATGATACACATGAAATAATTGAACTTTTAAAGCGGCGGCCCTGCACCAGCGAGGATATCTGTCTAACCCTGAATTATGAAGAGACATGGGTTTTGACCACCCTTGAGAAGCTGGCCGAAGCTGAACAAATTACCCCAACAAGACATCGTGACCTGAAATATTGGACGATGGCAAAGGAAACCAATGAGCGAAGAAAAGGAAACAAAGAACAAAGAGCAGAATGAAGAACAACAGGCAGAGCCAGTAAAAAACCAAAAGCGGCCAGCTCCTTCCGGGGCCCGCAAATCTTCCGGCGGCCGCGGTAAATCAAAGGGCCTGGCGGCCAAAAAGACCAGCAGGCCGCCCGCCCCGGCCGAGCCAGTCCTTGAGGCAGCGGTTGACTCCGGCCCGCCGGAGTCAACCGCCAAAACCAAGGCAAAGCCAAAATCCAGGCCCAAGACGGGTAAGGCCAAAAAAGACAAACCCCGCCCGGCCAAAGAGACGGTCAAGGGCAAAACCACGGATAAGAAGAGCCCTAAAACATCATCTTCCAGAACTAAGGCCAAGGAGGATGTATATAAATTACTGATCAACGCCGAGGAGCCGGAGGAATGCCGCATCGCCATGCTGGAGAATGGCCGATTAGAGGCCTTTTATATAGAAACCGTCTCCCGCGAACGTACCAAGGGTAATATTTACAAGGGCCGGGTGGTCTCCGTGGAAACCAATCTGCAGGCCGCCTTTATTGATATCGGCACCGGCAAAAACGCCTTCCTGCCCTTCAGCGAGATTCACCCCGAATATTACAGCGCCGAGCTTCCCAATGACCGGCACTGGAAGGATATCAACTTTAAGGAATCCCTCAAGATCGGCCAGGAGATGCTGGTGGAGGTGATCAAAGAGACCACGGGTAATAAAGGGGCCAATATTACCACCTTTTTATCCCTGCCTGGACGTTATGCGGTGCTGATGCCGGGCAGCGACTCCCACGGTATATCACGCCAGATTGAGTCCCAGGAACAGCGCAAAAAGCTGCGGGAGATGCTGGAGAGCTGCAAACTGCCAGAGGGCGTGGGTTATATAATACGTACCGCCAGCAAGGGAATTACCAAGACCGCCCTCACCAAGGATGTCCGTTTTCTCATCAAATTATGGGACGATATCCGTAAACGAGGCCAAAGCGAAAAGGCCCCGGCCTTAGTCTATGGCGAACAGAATATCGTTACCCGTTTCTTAAGGGATCACTTCACCGCCGACATTAAGGAAATCCAGGTAGACAGCGAGGATTCATTCCGCCAGGTCAGGGATTTCATGGAATTACTGCCTGCCGCCCAGCAAAAAAAGACCACGGTACATCTTCATAAGGGGCCGCGCCCCCTGTTGAACTCTCACAACATTGAGGAACAAATTGAGCAGATCTACCGGCCGACAGTCAAGCTGCCCTCGGGCGGTTCCATCGTTATTAACCCCACCGAGGCCTTAGTGGCCATTGACGTCAACTCCGGCAGTACCGGGAAGGATAAAAAATTCGCCGAGACCATCTTCCTCGCCAATATGGAGGCCGCCGAAGAACTGGCCCGCCAGGTGCGGCTGCGGGATCTGGGCGGGCTGATTGTCATTGATTTCATCGATATGCGTTCAGCCGCCAATATCCGTGAGGTGGAGAAGAAGGTCAAGAGCAGCATGAAACGGGATAAAGCCAAGATTGATTTTGCCCGCATCTCCAAATTCGGCCTGATGCAGATTTCCCGCCAGCGCA
>CAZSOB010000291.1:0-2436 GCA_964608155.1 uncultured Desulfobulbia bacterium | reverse complement strand
CTCAATCGCCTTTCAAACCAACCTGCTGGCCTTGAACGCGGCAGTGGAAGCGGCCAGAGCCGGTGAGGCGGGGGCCGGATTCGCAGTGGTGGCGGATGAGGTAAAGAACCTGGCCGGGCGTACGGCTGAAGCGGCCCAAAGCACCAGGGAGTTGTTAGACGGTAATGTGGCTAAAATCAGCAGGAGCGCCGAGGCCTTAAAGGAGGTTAACGATGATTTTGAGCATATAATTACCTCGGCCACCGGGATTGGGGATAAAACTACCGCCATTAGTCAGGCCAGCGCGGAACAGAGCCGGGGGATTGATGAGATAACCAACGCCGCCGTTGAATTGGATAAGATAACCCAGAATATGTCCTCTACTGCCATTAATTCGGCAGATTCAGCTGACAGGTTAACGGCCCAGTCCGAAGAGATGGGACTCATGGTGGCCAGTCTCATGAGTCTGGTACGTGGTGCCGGAAATGATTCCGGTATCGTTATTAGCGCCCCCAAGGTCAAGGTCACCTGTTGGGAGATGAAGAACTGTCCGGCTGAGAGGCGGGATAACTGCCCTGCCTATCCGGATAAGGGCGGCCAATGCTGGTCGGTAACCTCTACCCTCTGCGGTGGCAAGGAGCAGGGCTCCTATCGTGAGAAGATGGCTAACTGCCGTAAATGTAACGTCTATGAGACGGCTTACGGCAGCAAGGGGATAGGGATAGGGTGTCAGAGCAGCGTTGTATGCTGGGATGTAAAGAACTGCCCACCCAGCCGCCGTAAGAGTTGCCCGGCCTATCCTGAACACGGCGGGGATTGCTGGATGGTTACCGGCACCCAATGCGGTGGCGCGGAACAGGGCACTTATCATGAGAAGATGGCCAACTGCCGCCAATGCGAGACCTATAAGATGGCCAATAATCAACCCGCCATGCAACTACCCGATTTGCGGGGCTGACGAACTCCGGGGGCAAGCTTTATTCCCATGTGCGTCTTGGAGAATTTAACATTCTCTAAGACGCAGGCGGCTCTCCTTTATTTTGGTTATGGCTGCCTGCCCGGCGGCAGCCTTTTCTTCTTCCTTGGCAATTACCTCGGCCGGAGCATTGGCGAGGAATTTTTTATTGGTTAGTTTACCCATAGTACGCTGCATCTGGCTCTCTATCTTTTTCTGTTCCCGGTCAAGCTTCATCAGCTCTCTCTCCACATCAATAAGACCGCTCATGGGGACAAATATCTCCATATCGCCAAAGATATAAGAGGCCGCCCCCTTGGGGCATTGGGCCTGAGCCTCAATCTGGAGCTTGCTGACGCGCGTCATGGTGGTGATGTGGGCGGCGTATCGCTCAAGCTGCTGCCGTTCATTGGCGCTGCCGCCGCTGATAATGGCTGTAATCTCGACGGTGGGGTGAATCTGCATCTCGCTTCTGATGTTTCTGATTCCCCCGATGATCCCCATGAGCAGATTACAGGTCTCCTCAATGGCCGTGGACTCCCAGGCGGGGTCAGGCTCTGGAAATGATTCAGTCATCAGGGTATGACGTTCGCCGGGCAGGGCGTGCCATATCTCCTCGCTGATAAAGGGCGATATGGGATGGAGAATCTTGATGCTGGTCTCCAAAACCGTAAGTAATACGGCCCGGCTCTGGGCTTTGTCTGCCGAGCTGCCGTTATAGAGGGATGGTTTGATCCACTCGAGATACCAGTCACAGAACTCATGCCAGATAAATTGGTATACTGCCGAGGCCGCCTCGTTGAACTGGAAGTTGTCCAAGGCCCGTTGGTAGGAAGCAACCGCGGTCGTCAATCGGCTTAATATCCATTTGTTGAGCAGAGATAATTCCGGGTAAGCAAAATCCACGGTCTCGGCATCGACATGCATGAGGGCAAAACGGGCGGCGTTCCAGATCTTATTGATAAAATGGCGGTAGCCCTCAATCCTGTCCTCTGATATGCGGATATCCCGCCCTTGAGCGGCAAAGGCGGCAAGGGTGAAACGGAAGGCATCGGTGCCGTATTTATCCATGACAATTAATGGATCCATGACATTGCCCTTGGATTTGCTCATCTTCTGGCCGTTGGCATCGCGCACCAAGGCGTGGAGATAGACATCCTTAAAGGGGGCTTCACCCTTAAAATGGAGGCCCATCATAATCATGCGTGCTACCCAGAAGAAGAGGATGTCAAAGCTGGTGATAAGAACCGAGGTGGGATAAAAAAATTGCAGCTCCTTAGTGTCATCGGGCCAGCCCAAGGTAGAGAAGGGCCAAAGCCCGGAGCTGAACCAGGTGTCCAGGACATCGGTTTCCCTTTCCAGTTCGGGGCTGCCGCATTTGGGGCAGGTGGTGAGGTCTTCATCGGATACCGACAGCTCACCGCAGTCCGTACAGGTCCAGGCCGGGATCTGGTGTCCCCACCAGATCTGCCGGGAGATGCACCAATCCCTGATATTATACA
>CAZSOB010000290.1:0-2461 GCA_964608155.1 uncultured Desulfobulbia bacterium | reverse complement strand
GGGCGGGACAATTCAGCATGTAAAGAAAGTTTTTAACCGTTGACGAACTCGTAAAGGTGACCATATCCACCTCTTTTTCGGCAATTAAGCGCTGTAATTCCTCCTCTCGGCCCTGGGGCCTGACATTTTTATAGACCGGAATAATTTCCACCTCCGCACCTGCCTGACGCAGAATATTCGGCAGGTCGTCACCAGCTTTTACGGCTCTGGGCAGAAGAAATTTCTTTTTTCCCTGTCCCTGAACCAACAATTCGGCCGCCAGGCCCTGGCCGGTAAAATCGGCCGTCGGCACCAGATCAGCCCGCAGACCATAGGAACGTAAATATTCGTCAGTAGCCTTACCCACCGCCGCAATTTTTACTCCCCCCAGAGCCCGGGCATCAAGACCCAGATCAAGGAGACGGCCGCAGAAAAATTTAATAGCGTTGATACTGGTAAAGAGCAGCCAGTCAAAACTGATTATACGTTTAATGGCCTCATCAACTGATTCCCAGGAATCAGGGGGCTGCAGGGCGATGGTGGCAAACTCGAGGCAATCTGCCCCCTGTTCCTCCAGCAACTCTACTAAATCACTGGCCTGTTCCCTGGTTCTGGTCACCATGATTCTTTGGCCGAGAAGCGGTTTATGCTCAAACCAGTTCATAGTCTGCCGCAGCTGTACCACTTCACCCACCACAATTACCGCCGGCGGGGTGATCTTCTCCTTAGCAGCTATTTCCGCCATGGTCTCTAAAGTACCAGTTATGGTGTGATGACTTGGGGTTGAGGCCCAGCGGATTACCGCAACCGGCGTTTTTGGATCGCGGCCATAGCGGATAAGACGCTCCATAATCACCGAAAGATTTTTAATCCCCATATAAAAGACCAGGGTTCCAACCCCGGTAGCCAGCTTATCCCAGGCTATATTACTGGTTTTCTTGGTTGGATCCTCATGACCGGTAACAAAGGCCACGGTAGCGGTATATTTGCGGTGAGTTATAGGAATTCCGGCATAGGTGGCGGCGGCGCTGGCCGCCGTTACCCCCGGCACCACCTCAAAGGAGACTCCGGCCTGGGCAATTTTCTCTATCTCCTCACCGCCACGGCCAAAAATAAATGGGTCACCGCCCTTAAGCCGCACCACTATTTTACCGCTCAAGGCCCGCTCAACAATCATCCCGTTGATTTGCTCCTGGGTGTGAGAATGAACCTTACCGCCTCTTTTCCCGACATAGAGCAATTCCGCCTCGGGCGAGACGAGGTTGAGCAGTTTTTTATTGGCGAGATAGTCATAAATAACCACCTGGGCCTTTTTCAACAGGGCCTGCCCCTTAACTGTAATCAACCCCGGATCACCTGGACCCGCTCCAACCAAATAGACTTTACCGCCTTGATTTTTATTTTTCATCACGTCTTAATTCCCTTTTGTAGCTCTGCAAGTGTATACGCATAACAACGGCCGAATCCTCTTAAAGGAATTCGGCCGCTTGAGGGGCGTATTTTCACACGCCCGAATGAATTTTATCTACTCTTTCCCCTATTCCTGCTAATTTCTGACTGCCAGCTCCTGGCCGTAAACCTCTTCAAGAATAGCTCTGGCTCCCATATCAAGCAGCTCATGGGCTAATTTTTTACCAAGAGACTCTGCCTCAGAAGCCAAACCGTTAATTGTTTTTTTTAAGACCTGCTTACCGTCCACCGAGGCAACCAGTCCCTGGAGGATGATATTGTCACCATCGACCTGACAATGCCCGGCAATGGGGACCTGGCATCCCCCTTCCAGGGTAAGCAGGAATGCCCGCTCAGCGGTCACCGCCACCGTGGTATTACGATGATCAAGAAAGCCAAGCCCGGCTTGCAGCTCTTTATCGGCCGAGCGCATCTCAATCCCCACAGCTCCCTGCCCCACAGCGGGCAGCATCTCGGTGAGCTCAAACAAAGAGGTAATCCGCTGTGAAAGCTTTAAACGATTCAGGCCGGCAGCCGCTAAAATAATGGCATCATACAGCCCCTCATCTAATTTACGCAGACGAGTGTCGAGGTTGCCGCGCAGATCGTCAATGAGCAAATCAGGCCGAAGACCTGCCAGCTGCGCCCGTCGCCGTAAACTGCTGGTTCCTATCCTGGCCCCGGCCGGCAGTTCGGCAAGAGAGCTATACTTATTAGAGACAAAGGCATCACGAGGATCTTCCCGGCGGGTAATCAAACCGAGTTTAAGTCCTTCCGGCAACTCGGCCGGGACATCCTTCATGGAATGAACGGCAATATCCGCCTCACCGGAGAGCATTGCCTCTTCCAACTCCTTGACAAAGAGTCCCTTGCCGCCAACCTTGGCCAAGGGAACATCAAGAATTTTATCACCCTTGGTAATTATTTTGAGCAGCTCCACGGTAGTCCCCGGGTTTTCTGCCTCAATCTGCCCTTTTATCCAATTACTCTGGGCCAGAGCGAGGAGACTTTTCCGGGTACCTATTTTTACCAG
>CAZSOB010000289.1:0-2461 GCA_964608155.1 uncultured Desulfobulbia bacterium | reverse complement strand
CGCAGGGCATCATCCAGATTATCGCGCATTTGTAATTTATCTCCAAGCGCAACGATGACACGCTTTAACTCCGGCATCCTGCTTTGTTCCGACTGGAGGTAAACCGGCTCTACGTACAGGAATGAATGCTCAATGGGGATAACCAGCAGATTGCCGCGAATAACGCTGGAACCCATCTGCCCCCAAAGGGTCAACTTGGAAGATATCTCCGGTTTTTGGTTTATACGGGCATCAATCTGCAGGGGCCCGTAAATCAACTTTTCTTTGGAGAGCCGGTATTCCAGTAATTGGCCATAATTTTTGCCGTCACAGCGGGCGCACAACCAGGCCACCATATTGTTTTTCTTTGATGGGGTAAAGGGCAGCATCAAAATGAATTCTTCCGATTTGGTGTCCGGCAGCCTCATAATGATATAATAGGGTAACATCGTCTGCTGACTCTTATTGTAAACCTCCGTTGGTAAACTCCATAAATCCTCCTGGTTGTAGAAAACCTGGGGACTTGTCATGTGGAATGTATTGTACATTTCTCCCTGAATCCGGAAGAGATCCATGGGGTAACGTATATGCTTCCTCAGGTAGGCTGGCATCTCGCTTATGGGTTTAAAAAGGGTGGGGAATATTTTCTCATAGGTCTGGATTATCGGGTCTGACGGGTCAATCACATAATAGGAAACGTCTCCATTATAGGCGTCAATGACCACCTTTACGGAATTGCGAATGTAATTGAGTCCCCTGCCGCCCTGGGTTTGAGTAAGAGACTGGGAGTAAGGGAACATATTTGAGGTGGTATAAGCGTCATGAATCCAGTACAGCCGGCCATTCTTGCCTACCACGAGATAGGGATCAGAATCATACTGCAGAAAGGGGGCTATGGTTCTGTCCCGATCCGTAATAACGCGATGATACATGATACGGCTCTTGTTCGTTATGTAGTGAGTCAGCAGGATGTTTATGTCTGAAAAGCTAGAGGCGTAGACCAGCTGGCGAAAAAGGCTGGTAAGCTGGACGCCGCCCTGGCCCTGGTAAGAGGTATAGACATTTTTGTTACCCTTGGGGTAGTCGAACTCCGTAGTTTTGGTGTTGACAATGGCATATTGGTTAGTTTGCTCACCATAATATATTTCCGGGCGTTTAATCGACAAGACCTTGGAACTGGGGGGGATGTTCTGGACAATCAGATCCGGCATGCCGTCTTTTGTGATCTTGTTTACCGGGCTCATGACTAAGCCGTAACCATGGGTGTATTTTAGATGTATGTTGATCCAGGTGCGGGCGCGGGCCGGGAGTCGTGAAGGGGGTAATTCGCGGGCCGCGAGGGCTACCTCTGTGTACTTTTTCTTGAAATGATAGCGGTCAATGTCCACGTTCTTGAAGTTATAATAAAGCCGGATTTCCTGTAATTGTCTGTAAGTCTCGATCAGCGGCCTGGTATCCCAGAGTCTGACATTATGGATGGTGGCCTGATTATCTTTTATGTTTTGGTAGGTCGTATTCTGGCGTACCGGGAAAGATTTTTCTTTGATTTTGTCCAAGCCAAAGGCCAGACGGGTGAATTTTATGTTATGGCGGATATAGGGAGTTTCCTTGGTCAGTTCCGTTGGTTTAACCACATATTGCTCAATTATGGAGGGGTAGAGCCAGGAAAACCCTACGAGAACAACAAAATAAGCCGCGACGGAATAGAGAAGTAAATTCCATTTTTTGAGGAAGGGCATCATGAAAAAAACAATTGCCACCAGCAATGCCATGATCAATACCGCCCAGTAAGCAGGAATCCGCGCGTGGACGTCGGCATAGGAGGCTCCATATGCCACACCTGAGCCTGAATACATCAAGCCGTAGAGTTTCAGTCTGAAAACCAGGGCGATTCCGAGAAAAAACAGGCCGCCGAGAACTGCGAGATGAGAGCGTACTTTTTGATTAATATAAAAGCGATTTTCCTGGATACCAACTGCCTGATCTATAAAATAGGAGGCCGTGACCGCTAATAAAACAATGACCACAGACAACAAATACCATTGCTGAATAAAATCATAGAGTGGCAGTTGAAAGACATAGAATCCCACATCTTTGGCAAAAATTGGCTCAATTACCCCAAATTTACTGGCATGCATAAACTGCAGGAATACTTTCCATGAGCTGGATGCGTTTGAACCCATGATGAATGAAAAAAACAGGATAATTGCCGCCCATGAATATCTGGCGTATTTATCACTGAAAATGATATCAAAAAATGTCAAGGGCTGCTCTGGTGAGAGTGCTTTCAAGGAACGGGTGTGGTTTCCCCTTTTTTTTGCAATGGCAATGTTCACCCAGGCAAAAATTCCAAATAGGAGGAAAAAAACAGAAAAGGACAGGAATTTCGTCTTCAGTGTCGTCGCAAATACCGCGCTGTAACCGATATTCTTAAACCACAGCCAGTCGCCGTAATATCCCGCAAAAGGGGAGAAAATCAGCA
>CAZSOB010000288.1:0-2462 GCA_964608155.1 uncultured Desulfobulbia bacterium | reverse complement strand
GAACGACATTGATGGGTTTGGCAACAAAATCCGTCGCCCCAACTTCAAAGGCATGTCTGATGGAATCATAATCATCGCAGCCGGTAACTATAATAATCGGTACTATCTCGCCGCCGGGCATCGCGCGTATCTTGGCGCAGACCGCAAAACCATCCATTCCCGGCATACCGACATCAAGCAGAACCACATCTGGTTTATAGCGCGAAAATTGTTCGACTCCCAGGCTGCCATCCTCGGCCTCAACCGTGGATATAGCGGCTTGCGCGAGCCCGGCGCTTAATAATTTACGAATAGCGATATCATCATCAATAATTAGAACTAACGGCATTTGTTCCACATTTGTCAAAATTTCACCTTTGGAAAAATAATAAATTAGAGACCTGCAATCTATCCTGCCTAATATCATAGGCACAGATAAGACCATCTGGCAAGAACAAGCAAAAAAAATTAGCTTTTATGAACTTAATTTTATAGACTATACAACAAGCCTTTAATTTACCAGTACCTGCCATTAAAAAACAATATGGTAACTATTCAGCTGCACCCAATCTGCGACCGAACAGTTACAGCTCACAGTTTAGGGCAGCTTTTCGCTTATACCTGAATAGTTACACAATATGCTTATAACCAGTAAAAATATCTGCTTACTCCTGACGATTAGTATTCTCCTTAGCGGCCATCTGGCCCAAGCTAACTGCCGTCTGATCTACCCCGCCAATAAATCGCTGCTCAGGCAAAGCGCTATTCTGCTCATCGGCCTGTGTGACAGCGCCTCACCCACGGCTGAAATTAAAATCATCAACTCACAAGGAAAACAGAAGTTAAAAATCAAAACCCATAATATGAGTTTTAGCCATCAATTAAAGCTACCGCCCGGCGCCACTACCATATTCGCCAATAATGGCGCGGGGCCGACGGCAATCACCATATTCCGCCCGACCAGTGACAGCCAAGCCCCGCCAAATTTCCGGCCCTATTACCTCCACAAAGATCTGGCCTTAAGCGGCAAATGCGGCCTCTGCCACGCCATAAATTCCACTAACAAAGATGATTACACCTATATTGTAGATAAATTCTCCTGCCTGAACAGTAAATGCCATGCCGATATGGGGCATAAAAAATTCCAGCATGGCCCGTTTAAGAAAAGACAATGCGCCGACTGCCATAATCCTCACGGCAGCTTTAACAAGGACTTTACGCTGGCGGCCCGGAGCGCGCTGTGTTTTACCTGCCACAGCACTGACCGGGATATGCTGGAAACCGGCAAAGTAGTACATTTCCCAGTAGCCAAGGGCCAATGCACCGCCTGCCATGACCCACATGAATCCAAGATCGAATTTCACCTGAAGGGCAATTCGGTGAGCGAACTCTGCTTCCAGTGCCACGACAAAAAGATGTTGGATTACAAATACGTCCATGAACCAGCGGCGGAGGGGGACTGTAACTCCTGCCATACCCCGCATACCTCAAAATATAAGGGCTTACTCTATAAAAAGGGGCGGCAGCTCTGTGTTACCTGCCACGAGGTTCGAAAGGATGAGTTTAAACGGCGCTATGTCCACCAGCCGGTTCGAAAGGATTGCAGCATCTGCCACGACCCCCATGCCTCGGCCACGAAATATCATCTCCGCACCAGAAGAGATAAAAATGGACGTTACACCACGAGAAAATACGCGATAAAGGAATTATGCCTGGCCTGCCACACCCGGCTCAACCCCAAAATAGCCAAGGCCATTATTTCAGCTCCGGTTCCACATAAACCGGTTAAAGAAGGTAAATGCGTCATCTGCCACACCCCGCACTCCACCAATTTTCCAAAGCAGTTAAGAGCCGCGCCCCAGGACTTGTGCTTTTCATGTCACAAGAAGATGGCCAAAAAAATCAAGAACAGCCTCTATAAACATGGCCCGGTGAGAAGCGGCAGCTGCGTTCAATGTCATCTGGTGCATGGCAGCAAGTATAAAATGTTATTACGCGCCCCCTTCTCCACCAAATTTCAGGGTGCCTTCAGTCTCGACAAATTCCAACTCTGTTTCAACTGCCATAATAAAAAAGTTTTTACCGATCCCCATAGCATGGAGACCGGTTTTCGTAACGGCACAACCAACCTCCATTTCATCCACGTCAATAACAAGAGAAAAAGCCGCTACTGCAAATCATGTCACGACATTCACGCCTCGGATCAGGAAAAACATATCCGCAGGTCATTTACCTTTAAAAAACATTTCAAGGTTAATATAAAATTCACCCAAACCGCCACTGGCGGGCGCTGCGTTACTGGCTGCCACCAACCGAGAGAATATAACCGTCAGTAACTTGAGTGCTGCCAGACATCCACAGCACGGAAGCAATTACTAAAAATAAAGGATATGATCAAAATGTCAGTCAAAACCATTTTATCTTTTGCCTTGTTTTGCTTTATATTTACTAATTTTTTTACCTACGAAGCCACAGCCGCCCTG
>CAZSOB010000287.1:0-2466 GCA_964608155.1 uncultured Desulfobulbia bacterium | reverse complement strand
TTGCCATATTAACGGCCAGGGCATAATTGTCTCCCACCAGAAAACGGTTTTGGAAGATGGCATCATCGGCAAAGACGATGAAGTGGCCATGCCCCAGTTGACCGGTCACAATCTCGCTGAAGGTCTGAACCGCATCTCCCCTATCAAGTTTTTGGTCATGATTAAGGTCAACCCAGGCCTGGGGGCTGGTGCGGGCGATGACATTGGCCGGCAGACGGGTATTCAAGGCCCAGGCCCCATACAGGTTGATTCGGGATAACCCCCTGGTCAGGGGGTGGGGGGATAGATCCGTCACGTAGAAATTGGTATCGCTCTGGGGGTTAAGCAAATTAGTCCTTTCGTGGACAATATTGTTAGACTCTGCCACGCCAAGTGCTGTTAGGAGCTGAGCCGTCGGAGAGGCGATATGGAGCATTACCACCATCTGACCGCCCTTGTTTATAAAATTCTTGATTGCGGCTATTTCCATTCGGCTGTAGGGCTGAAAGGGGCCGGATATTATCAGGGTGGAGACCCCCCTTAATAATTTCGTACTCAATGGGCTGGAGGATGATTGTACTATGAAGCCCTGGTTCTTAAAGACTGCCGCCAAGTCTGAGAGGTCGAGGGCCTTGTTCTGCTCAATCAAAAAATGTTGTTTATGCCCCTGGTCAAAGAGCAGAATTGGGGCCGGTGTTTTCTGGCCGAAGGCGGCAGGGGGAATGAGGATTACGATTAAAATAATTAGTGTTCTCAGCATATTAGTTACTCCATCTATGATGGATTCAGGGGCGGCGGTTGGTTAGCCTATGGGCAGCGAGATGGTGAAGGTAGTACCCTGTGCCGAGGTCTCTGTTACCTCAATATTCCCCCGGTGCTTTTTCATGATCCCATAACTCACCGAGAGGCCTAATCCGGTTCCCTCAACCGCTGGTTTGGTGGAAAAAAATGGCTCAAATATATGTACCAGGTCGTTATCCTCAATACCCTTGCCGGTATCTTTGATATGCAGCAGAACCATACCGTCGACAACTTCTGTGGATATAGTAATAATACCCCGGCCGGGGTAAATTGATTCCTGGGCGTTGTTCAGACAGTTAAGGATAACCTGTTTAATTTGATCCACTACAGCTTTAATGACGGGTATTTGAGTTTGATAACTTTTCTTAACAAGGATTTTGTTTTCTTTAAAGCTTTTTTTACAAAAAAGCAGCATGTCTTCGATGGCCTTATGGATATCCATGGCCGAGGCAGCGCCGCTTGTCGGGCGGTTAAAGTTTTGCAGATTGCTGATCAAATCCTTAACCCTCTGGCATTCTTCAACAGCCAGATCTAACATCTCCGAGTCATCTTGATCCATAATGGCGGTTTTATGCAGTCCGATGAGGAAATTTCTGATCCCGATAATGGGGTTGCCAAATTCGTGGGCGATGGAGGCTGCCAGTTTACCAACGGCGCTTAGTTTCTCGGCGTGGAGTAACTGCTCATAGGTCTTTTGGAGCTGCATGGTACGTTCTTTGACCTTTTTTTCTAAAATATCTTGGTAGAGCAGAAGCTTTTCCTCCATCTCTTTGCGGTCGGTGATGTCTTGCAGGGTCTCAATCGCCCCGATTATCTCACCCGCCCGATTCATGAGAGGGGCGGCGGTAAAAAAAAGCCACTTATTTTCTCCCTTCCATTCAAAGCGATCCTCCACTTCATAGGACTCTTTAAGGAGAGCCGAACGTCGGTATTTATGGTCATAAAAGCGTTTTATCTCCCCCTCCGGGGCCTTTTCAAGAACCAAATCGGCCATGGTGGGTCGTTTATAGGAGTAAAAGGCCCTCCATTGGACATTATGGCCAATGACCTCCTCACCGGCAAGTCCAGTCAAACGGGCCAAGGCCTTGTTCCAATGGGTAATTCGGTGATTTTTATCAAGCACAAAGGTGGGGATGGAGTTGCCGTCGATGATCTGGGCCAGGCGCTCTTTGCTCTCCGATAACTTTTCCTGGGCAATTTTTCTCTCTGATATTTCCCGGGCCAGGATAATATTGGTCTCTATCTGATCTGCCCCGTCAATAAATTGGTTTTCCAGGGCCTGGTAAGAATCACGCAGTTCATTTATCTGGCTCTGTAAAGGGGTGATATCTCTGACCAGCAACGACCAGCCGGGTGCATCGCTTTTGGAAGACTTAGAAAATGATAGCTGCCAGTATCTTACCATGTCGTTTTGGATCAACGAAATGATATTATCCTCTGTTTCTATGCCCGCAGGCCTGATATATAGCCGCCATAATTCACGATAGCGATTAGGGAGCAGGGTAAAAATATTGCCCCCGACAAATAAATCATCGTGACTTAAGAGCTTAAAAAATTCCTTAAAGGCCGGATTAAAAAAGACTATTTTGCCGGAGGAGTTGCAACAAAGGGTGCCTTCTGGACGTTGAGAAAAAATGGCATCAAGCGTTAAATTATCCATACTTCCTTCTAATAAATTAAGATTGA
>CAZSOB010000286.1:0-2471 GCA_964608155.1 uncultured Desulfobulbia bacterium | reverse complement strand
GGCCGATGCTCTCCCAGCTGAGCTAACCGCCCAAATTTCGTTCAGACTTTTAACATAGACGATGATAATTAGTCAAGCTAATTTTATCATTCCAGTGCTGAAAATACGGCTCCGGATCAAGGACCGTTACCCCCCTCAAACTAACAGGCCAGGGGACTCTCAGAAGCAGTTAAAGTGTCATTGGTCAACATAATATCAGGACAAAGCAGATCGGTACCGCAATCCCGGAATAGAGAGCCGCCTTCCGGAACAATAATGGCCGTCTCCAGAACACTATCCACATGATCAACCAGCTCAATAAACAGGCTGTTAACCACCTTCTCCGGCACATCCCGCAGGTTGCGCTCGTTCTCCTTAGGTACCAGGACATGGGTAATATTGGCCCGCCTGGCGGCCAATAACTTCTCGGTCAGCCCGCCTATGGGCAGCACCCTGCCCCGCAGAGTAATCTCACCGGTCATGGCCAGATCCCGCCGCACCGGCAAATACAAGAGGGCCGAGACAATAGAGGTGGCGATGGTGATACCGGCCGAGGGGCCGTCCTTGGGAATTGCCCCCTCGGGAACATGGATGTGGATATCAATCTTTTCGTAAAAATCGCTGGCAATCCCCAGGCGATTGGCCCGGGAGCGCACATAACTCAATGCCGCCTGGGCCGATTCCTGCATAACGTCTCCCAGCTTTCCGGTAATCAGGAGCTTACCGCTGCCTGGCAGAAGGACGGTCTCAATCTGCAGAATCTCGCCACCCACCTCAGTCCAAGCCAGGCCGGTGGTGAGGCCTACGGCATCCTGCTCCTCAGCGACCCCAAAACGGTATTTGGCGGTACCAAGGTACTTCCCTACCCCGCGGCCGGTAACCCGGTAATGTGTTTTTTTCTTTTCCTCACTAAGCCGCCGCCGGGCGATTTTACGATAAATACTGGCAATGGAACGTTCCAGATTTCGGACCCCGGCCTCACGGGTATAACGGCGGATAATTTCCAGGATACTGTCGCTATTAAATACCACCTCACCTTTATCAAAACCATTTTCCGCCCTCTGTTTAGGAATCAGGAATCCCCGGGCAATGGCCATCTTGTCTTCCTCGGTATAACCCTCCAGGGCGATAATCTCCATTCTATCCTGTAAAGGGGCGGGAATGGAATGAAGTGAATTAGCAGTGGTAATAAAAAATATGTCTGAGAGATCGTAATCCAGATCAAGAAAATGGTCATTAAAGGCCGTATTCTGCTCCGAATCCAAGACCTCAAGAAGAGCGGCGGCAGGATCACCCCGGAAATCGGTGCTCATCTTATCTACCTCATCGAGGCAAAATACCGGGTTATTAACCTTTACCTTGCGCAGAGCCTGGATGATCCGTCCCGGCATGGCACCAATATAAGTCCGCCGATGCCCCCTGATCTCCGCCTCATCCCGAACTCCACCGAGGGAGATACGAACAAATTCCCGATCCATAGCCCTGGCCACCGACTTGCACAGAGAGGTCTTACCCACCCCGGGCGGCCCCACAAGACAGAGAATGGGGCCGTGGAGTTTCTCCACCTGGGTCTGAACCGCTAAGTACTCCAGAATCCGTTCCTTGGCCTTGCGCAGACCGTAATGATCCTCGTCCAGTACCTTTTCGGCCTGGTTAATGTCCAGCTCAGACTCACTTTTGTCCCGCCATGGCAGACTCAGAATACAATCCAAATAATTTCGCACCACGGTGGCCTCAGCTGATGACGGAGGCATGGGCTTTAACTTCTTCAGCTCCTGCTCCGCCTTCTCCCGCGCCACGGCTGGCATATTCTTATTTTTTATACGCTCGGCCAAGTCTTCAAGCTCGGCACCATGCTCATCCTTGCCCTGCCCCATCTCCTTTCTTATTACCTTTATCTGCTCAGTGAGATAATAATCACGCTGGGTTTTGGCCAGTTTTTTTCGCACCCTGGCCTGGATAACCCCCTCTAATTCAGTCAGCTCTAGCTCTCGGCTGACAATATCTAAGGCGAGGGCATATCGTTCAGGAAGGTCAATTTTGTTTAGAATGGCTTGTTTATCGGCAGAATTAAGCGGCAGATGCGAGGCAAGGACATCTATAAACCGGGCCGGATCGGCAATACTCTCCACCGACTTAACTACCTCCGGCGGAATTTTCTTATTGCGGGCGGCATAGCTTTTAAAGGAAATCAATAATTGCCGGTGATAGGCAATATTCTCAAGATCGTATTCATTATTCTCTTTAAAATCTTCAACCCGCCCCATGAAAAAATCGGACTGATTAAGAAATTCAACAAGCAGTCCGCGCCGTTTACCCTCCACCAGGGCCTTAATAGTACCATCGGGCAGCCGCAGGAGCTGGAGAACTTTGGAGATAGTGCCTATTTGATGAAGATCCGCGGCACCTGGCATATTAACGGCGGCATCAACCTGAGCGACAAGAATAATCTCCGTATTGTTACTCATGGCGTATTCCAACGCCTTAATGGA
>CAZSOB010000285.1:0-2479 GCA_964608155.1 uncultured Desulfobulbia bacterium | reverse complement strand
GAAGCCCTGCCGAACCACCACGCCTCGCAGTCTTCGCTTAGCTGACTTAGCCATCGTAAGTGTGTGATGGACTTTTTACGAGTCCATCAATTGTTGGATAAAAGTTTACCTTAATTTATGAATAATTTCGCCCCTATTCAGGCGAAAGGAGCATAATGACAGGGGCTTTATTAACCAAAAAACTATTCAGCGAAATACCTGACCAACTACTGAACAGTTACTTCACACCGCAGATCAAAAAGGAGATACAATGAACGAAGAAAGAAAAATTGAGAGTCTATCCACCGAAAAACGGGTTTTCAATCCCCCGACCGAGGGCCAGGATGCCGCCTGTATCAAGAGCATGGAGGAATACGAGGCCCAATATAAACGCTCCATGGATGATCCCGACGGCTACTGGGGAGACCGGGCCACGGAACTTATTACCTGGGACAAAAAATGGGATACCGTCCTTGATGCCGATATGTACAAGCCGGAGATTAAATGGTTTGTAAACGGCAAGTTAAATGTCTCTTACAACTGCCTTGACCGCCATCTCACCAATGGCCGCCGCAACAAGGCCGCCATCATCTGGCAGGGCGAACCGGAAGAGGATGTCAAGGTCTATACCTACCAGATGCTCCACAGCGCGGTCTGCCGCTGCGCCAACTCCCTCAAAAAGCTGGGGGTCAAAAAGGGCGACCGGGTAGCCGTCTATCTGCCCATGATCCCGGAACTGGCCATCACCCTCCTGGCCTGCAGCCGGATAGGGGCCATTCATTCAGTAGTATTTGCCGGTTTCTCCGCCCCCAGCCTGCAGAGCCGGATTAAGGACTGTGAGGCCAAGGTCTTGATTACCGCCGATGCCGTCATCCGGGCCGGCAAGACCATCCCCTTAAAAAGCAATGCCGATGCCGCCTTGGAGGGCTGCGATACCGTGACGAACACCATTGTCGTAAAAAGGGGCGGCAACGACATAAACTTTAAGGAAGGCTTTGACCTCTGGTGGCACGAAGCAATGGCTGCCGATGATGTCAGCGGCCCCTGCGAACCTGAGTCCATGGATGCCGAGGATCCGCTTTTCATCCTCTACACCTCCGGCAGTACCGGCAAGCCCAAGGGCGTGGTTCACACCACAGGCGGCTATCTGATGTACGCGGCCCATACCTGTCAGACTGTATTTGACATGAAGGATGACGATGTCTATTGGTGTACCGCCGACATCGGCTGGATTACCGGCCACAGTTACATCCTTTACGGGCCTCTGGCTCTCGGAGCTACTTCCCTGATGTTTGAGGGTGTACCCACCTATCCGGCCCCTAACCGTTTCTGGCATATTGTCGAAAAATTCAAGGTCAATATTTTCTATACCGCCCCCACTGCCATCCGGGCTTTAATGAGATTCGGCGAGACCCACACCAAGAAGAACGATCTTTCCTCTCTGCGTGTTCTTGGTACAGTGGGCGAGCCCATCAACCCCGAGGCCTGGATGTGGTATTATGAGCATATCGGTGCCAGCCGGCTGCCCATCGTGGATACCTGGTGGCAGACCGAGACCGGCGGCATCCTCATTTCCGCCCTGCCCTACGCCACGCCTCTGAAACCAGGCTCCGCCACCCGGCCCCTGCCCGGTATAGAGGCGGCAATCTATAGCGAAGAAGGCCGGGAAGCGGGGGTCAATGAGGGCGGCCGTTTAGTTATCAAAAGGCCTTGGCCCGGTATGCTGCGGGGTATTTACGGCGATCCGGAACGTTATAAGAAGACCTATTTCAGCCGTTTCCCCGGTATTTACGACCCTGAAGACGGGGCCAGAAAGGATGAAGACGGCTATTTCTGGATTATGGGCCGCTTGGACGATGTCATTAATGTCTCCGGCCACCGCATGGGCACGGCCGAAATTGAATCGGCCCTGGTGGCCCATAAAGATGTGGCCGAGGCCGCGGTGGTGGGTGCCCCCCACGAAATCAAGGGCCAAAGCATCTACGCCTATGTTACCCTGAAGGCCGACATTGAGCCCAGCGAAGAACTGCGGGCCGCTTTGAGAGCCTGGGTAAGAGCCCAGATCGGCCCCATTGCCACTCCGGAACACATCCAGTTTGCCGATGGTCTGCCAAAGACCAGATCCGGTAAGATCATGCGCCGTATCCTGCGCAAGATTGCCGCCGGCATGCACGAGGAACACGATTTTGGTGACACCTCAACCCTGGCCGACCCCGGGGTTGTTGACCTGCTGGTCAAAGGCAATCTCAAATTGATTGCCTGATATTCCCGGCAAAATAATCAAAAAAGGGCGGTGGCAAATTTATTGGCGCCGCTTTTTTTGCTAAATTTTATCCCAAAAACGTTATTGACCAGTCCGTGAAAAGGTACTAAAGCTTTCAGCTATAATTACAGTTCTTGCAAATTGTCATTTCTAAAGGAATAGTAACTATTTAAGTAGGGCTCAAAAACTACCCAGAACTATGAATCGTAACTGCTTAGATGTGCCCGAGATGTGGCC
>CAZSOB010000284.1:0-2484 GCA_964608155.1 uncultured Desulfobulbia bacterium | reverse complement strand
TAATCCCGCGCACCGCCCGTTTACTGTCGTAATCAGCCGACTGGAGAAGATTGACTAGAATATTCTCGACATCCTCCCCCACATAACCGGCCTCGGTAAGGGTGGTTGCATCGGCCATGGCAAAGGGAACATTCAGTATACGGGCCAGGGTCTGGGCCATCAGGGTCTTGCCGCTGCCCGTGGGGCCGATGAGCAGAATATTACTTTTCTGGAGCTCAACGTCATCCAGTTCGTTATGATGACAGGTAATCCGTTTATAGTGATTATGTACCGCCACGGAAAGGGCCTTCTTGGCCTTATCCTGACCAATGACATACTCGTCAAGACGCCCCTTTATTTCTCGGGGTTTAAGAAGGATATCAGAATCCAGCAGATCCTGCTCCGGGATATTTTTCCGTCCCTCCTTGACCATATCGCTGCAAAGATCAATACACTCATCACATATATAAACACCGGGCCCGGCAATAATCCTTTCGGCCTCACCGCTGTCACGACCACAGAAAGAACATACTATTGAATCCACCGTATCCTTATCTTTCTTTTTACTCATCTCTATTTACTCCCCGGTATCAGACATGATGCGTTTATTCAACACCTTATCAATCAAACCATACTTCTTGGCCTCATCTGCACTCATAAAATAATCACGTTCCGTGTCCCGTTGAATTTTATTCACCTTCTGGCCGGTATGATGGGCCAGAATTTTATTTAAATCCTGGCGCATACGGATAATCTCCTTGGCATGAATGTCTATATCAGAGGCCTGGCCCTGATAACCGCCCATGGGCTGATGAATAAGAATGCGGGCATTAGGCAGGGAATAGCGTTTACCTTCCGTACCGGCGGTTAATAATATCGCCCCCATACTGGCCGCCTGCCCCATGCACAGAGTGGCGATATCACACTTGACATAATTCATGGTATCATAAATAGCCATACCGGACGTAACCACTCCGCCTGGTGAATTTATGTAAAAGGTAATATCTTTTTCCGGATCTTCGGCCTCAAGAAACAGAAGCTGGGCAATAATCAGATTGGCAATTTCATCGTTCACCGCCGTACCGAGAAAGATAATCCGCTCCTTTAAGAGGCGGGAATAAATATCATAGGCCCTCTCGCCTCTCGGGCTCTGCTCCACAACCATGGGAATCAGACTCATGACGCGGCCTCCGTGGTCTCCTTGCTTTCATCCGTGGCCGGAACAAAAACGATCTTGGCTTCATCACGCAGAAACTTAATTATCTTCTCGTTTAAAAGCTCATGCATAAAGGGCATAATATCGTTACGCCCCTTAAAATAGCTCTTAACGTCGGCCACGGTCATATTGTACTGCTGGGCAATTCTCTCATATCCCTTTTCCATGTCCTCCTCAGCGAGCTTTATATCCTCCTGCTCTGCTATTTTTTTGAGGATAAAATCTCCCTTGATCCGGCGCTCAGCGGATTCTTTATACTGCTCGGCCAGTTTCTCACGAGTCAGACCAGCGGCCTCCACACTAAGTCCCTGACGCTCAAGATTTCCCTCCAGCTCTTTGACTAATTCATTTATCTCGTAAGCCACGAGGCGGACAGGAAGATCAAAATCATGGCTCTCCATTAACTTCAGCATGATCTTGTCGGCGACATCACCATCCATAGTCTTTTCTTTTTCCACCTTTATCTGAGCGCGGACATGGGTCTTCAAATCATCAAGGGTTTTGAATTCTTCATCCACATCCTGGGCAAAATCATCGTCTATGGCCACCGTTACCCGCTCTTTAAGATCCTTGACAGTTATCTTAAAGTCAATCTCCTTGCCGGCCAGAACTGTATTGGCAAAATCGGGCGGGAATTTAACACTGCGCTCCGCCTCCTCTCCCTTCTTGAGACCGAGCAGCATCTCCTCAAACTCCTTGCCGTTACTGCCGCTGCCGATATCAAGAGAATATTCAGTCCCCGCCGCGTGCTTAATGGGGGTACCATTCTCAAAGCCCTGAAAATCTATAATGATCAGGTCATCCGTCTCAGCGCCCCGGTCTTCAACGGTCTTTAAAGGAGCGAGTTCCCGCATAGTCATCTCGATGTGTTTGGTGATTTCATCGTCACTAACCACAATTTCAGGGTGTTCAATCTCCAACCCCTTGTACTGGCTTAGTTCAAACTCCGGCTTTATCTCTATTTCGGCTTCATAATAAAAGCTGCCATCATCTTTAAATTCATAGGATTTAATATCAGGATGAACCACTGCCTCAAGTTTGGTCTCGGCCAGGGCGTCAAAATAGGTATCCTGGATCAGTTTTTCACTAACCTCATTTTTGATCCGCTCGCCATAGGTTTTTTCCATAACCTTTTTCGGTATCTTACCCTTACGAAAGCCTTTGAGGGCGGCACCGGACTGCATTTTTTTATAGGCCGCGTCCATATGCGGGCCAACCGCCTCCTGAGGCAGGGTAATCTTCAATGATTTACGTAAACTACTGATATCTTCAACCGCTACTTCCATAAC
>CAZSOB010000283.1:0-2492 GCA_964608155.1 uncultured Desulfobulbia bacterium | reverse complement strand
TGGCGGCCGGTGCGGTAACTACTGCCGGTTATAATGCTCTCGTAGGCTCTGGCCATATCAAGAGTGGTGGTGACATTGGAGCCAAGGGGAAATGACAGCACCGGCTGCAGATTGCTTTTTATGCCCATTTGATGGCAGAGGGCAATCAGATATTTAAGGCCGGCCAGAACTCTGAAGTCGCGTAGTTGATAAAGGATTTCCGGGCCGTAGGGCGGTAATTTTTTTAAACTCGTGAACTGCTGTTCAAGATCATCCCTTAATTGTTTAAAACTACCGGTTGATAACAGGCTGTCAAGCCTGATGTTGTCCCAGAAACTGGTATCCTGACCGCCTTCTAACCAATTTTTAGTGACCGTTGCTATATTCAGCCGCTGCCAGCCGGGGCCGGGGAATTTATGGCTGAAATCGTATTGCTTTTGAGCCCGGTTATAATAGAGCTTGAAGCCCTCTTTAAGGGCGGGGTATAAATCAGGGTTGAGCCATTGACCGCGGTACTCAGTCCCCTCAACCTGTTCCCACAGGGCCATAAGCCCTGAATATATCTCTTTTTGCCGGAGATATGAGTGGCGCAGGATGTTGCGGCGCACCTCATTCTCATAGGCCTTCTCATGCTTTCTATGTACGACGTTGTTTAGTGAATAATGCAGTTGGCGAATTATACCATAGTCTTTATTTTTGCCGGCAAAGAGCAGGTCGGGCTCCATGGCTCTCACCGCCCGCTGAAATGCCAGACCCCGCAGGGCCTCATCGTTGACCACGATGCCCTCATGATCCCGAATGCGGCTGCGGTATTCCTGGTAGGACTCTTCGGGGCTGCGGTTTAGATTGATACCGTTTAATATATCCTTGAACTGCAGGGGGGAGAGACGGTCGCAGAGGTGATAGAGCAGCCAGACCGAGGCCACATTCTCTGATTTCGTTCCGGCCCAGTTCATGGACACCCAGCTATAGGGGCTTTTATGATCCGGTTTGGGAATATAGGCCTGGTTGCGGAAGACAAAGGCATTGCGCTCATTATTCAGGAGATCGGCCGTGTTCCAGCCTAATTGAAGGGCGGCGGTATAGAGCAGAGGTTTGCTTTCTGAGCCCATGAGGCGGCGGGCCTGGGTGGCCCGGTTGAAAAAACGGTTTTCGCTGCCGCCGATCATGGCTGTTATTGTCCCGTCTTTCAGGATCATAATACCGCCCTGGAGATCGGGATATTTCTCTAAGGAAAGATAAACCGTCCCGTTTATGGTGTCTATATCACGAATCTGGACGTAAACCGGATCACCGGGGCGCAGGGTGCTGAGAAATTTAAGCGCCTCTTTTTTACCGGCCGTTGACCAGCGCTGGTGGTTGAACTTTGTGAGGTTTGTCACCAGCGGCATCAGGCCCTGCTGGTCGATCAGGCCGTGTCTGTCCGTCTGTCCGCGGCGGGGAAAGTCGATTTTAAGGCTGGTATTATGGCGGTCAATGGCGGTAATTGTGCCGAAGAGAAAGGCACCGGGCCTGAATTTAGACCGCCGTAGCTTGTGGGCGAGTAAGGTGTATTGTTTACGTAGTTTGGCGGCATCATAACCGCGCAGGCGCACGGACAGACGTGATAATTCACGGCGCAGGGCATCGAGGGAAAAAGTCTCCAGGCCGCGGTTGACGGTGGTGAATATTTTGATGCCGGAGGTTGATATGTTGTCAATCCCATGATTGATCAGGGCCTCTTCCACCTCCGGTTCGGCCAGTGCGTCTTTGACCATGTCCATAACCGTATTAAAGGTATAGGACATCCGGCCCTGTTTGAAGGGGATATCACGGCCGATATTACGCTGATATTGGCGGCGGCTTATGACGCGCATATTATACATTTGCTTCAGCACGTAAGCAGTACGGATTCGGGCCCGCCGTCGGGCCGCCGCGGCTGCCTGGGGGTTGTGCTTGATAAAGGGATTGTAATAATTGGGACGTTTGACGCTGCCGGCAATAAAGGCGCTTTCGATAAGGGTGAGGTTGGCGGGAGATTTGTCAAAATAATATTTGGCTGCCACCCCAAGACCCCGGCCGTTGCCGCTGACATAAAATTGATTGGCGTAGAACTCCAGAATTTTGGCCTTGGAATAATGATATTCAAGCCGCCAGGCGTACAGCAGTTCTTTGAGCTTGCCGGTTATGGAACGGCCATGCCGCTTGAAAAGATTTTTGGCGGCCTGCTGGGTCAGGGTACTGCCGCCCTGGACAATATGGCCCGCCTTTATATCGGCGATCAGGGCGCGGAGGATACCGGGATAATCTACCCCGTGATGGTGAAAAAAGTTATGATCCTCAGCCGCCACGATGGCCTTAACGAAACTTAAGGGAATCTGGGAATAGGTGAGATATTGGCGGTGATCATTATGGAAAAAAACTCCCACCTTGTGCTCCTCATCGGCGTAGAACACCGGTGATTCGATGGCCAGCACCTTACGGAGGTTGGCGGCCTTTATGGCATTGCCCGGCTGGACAACAATGAGCCAGTA
>CAZSOB010000282.1:0-2498 GCA_964608155.1 uncultured Desulfobulbia bacterium | reverse complement strand
ACATAACCGCCTCTTCTAAGCCTTCTATCAGCATTTGTCGATCAATGCCTTTATCTCTGCTTATCTGATCAATAATTCTGCGTAAATTTGACATCATGATTGCTTCTCCGACTTGACCCTTGAGAATTCGGGATAAAATCCCCGGCATTCAGAATTATAATTTATTTAGTATAGTATTTGTATTTATTGGTAACTATTCAGCTGCACCCAATCTGCGGCCAATAATGCCGTCCAGCATACGGATGTATCGAAGTCTCACTTCGTTCGCTATCTGCTGAACAGCATTATCAACCACATCTCGGGTACATCTGAACAGTTACAGCTCACAGTCTATGGCAGTTTTTCGCTTGTACCCGAATAGTTACATTTATTGTAACTATTCGGGCCAGAATTTTAAAAGGCCCTGAGCCGCCATGCAATAACTGATTTCAGTGGTACGCCAAAAATATAGATATTTACCCGGTTTCTTAAAATTCAATTACCAATTTGGCCTTATATATGTCTGCCAGATTAATGACCAGCTCTTCTCCTTCTGTTGTTAACCGCACCTTCTCGTCATCGGCATGTTCAATAACCCCGATAGAAGTTAAAGGGCCTTCCTGACCAGCGGACTTTATTTTAACCTTTCTCCCCTGATTACGCATAAAATCGCGGCTGGTGACGAGCGGCCTGGTCAGCCCTGGCGACGAGACCTCAAGTTTATAGGCCGAGACGATGGGATCTTCGACCTCCAGCAACCGGCTGATTTCCCTGCTCACCTGAGCGCAGAGATCAATATTAACGCCCTCCTCTCGGTATATCACAACTCGCAGAGTTAAACCTTCCTGCTCACGGCTAAGCGTTAGATCAACCAACTCAAGTCCAAAATCATCTACGATCGGATTGATCAGGGCCTTAATATGGTTTGTTCGTGGATCCATTTCTTATATCTACGCCTATAAAATAAAAAAAAGCGGGTAAAAACCCACTTTCCAGTTTAAGGATCATCAACGAATTACCGCTGTATCCATAAATCTAAAAATCATTTTTAATGCCGTAAAGCTAAGAGAACCGCATTAAAAATGGAGCGGGCAACGAGATTCGAACTCGCGACACCAAGCTTGGGAAGCTTGTACTCTACCAGCTGAGCTATGCCCGCCCTACATACTCCAACCTAATATTATACAAAAAACCTACCAATTGTCAAGAGTGACAAATATTATTTTAGTGCCGACAAGGAAATAATTTGACATACTTAGCTGATGAGATTAATATATTTTGCTCTACTTTGCTGATTATAATTTTTAATCACACTCAAGTTATTTGTTATTTGTTATTTGTATTTGTGTAACTATTCAGCTGCACCAAATCCGGAGTCTGCGCTGCCCTGAACAGTTACAGCTCACAGTTTAGGGCAGCTTTTCGCTTGTACCTGAATAGTTACGTATTTGTTATTGATTATCATTTGACAGACCCCTTTTTCAAACTATTACTAAAACAGGCCAATAATCATGTCTGTTACTAAACATTTCCAAGGACAACACCATGAGCAAAAGAACATTCCAACCAAGCAACACTAAACGACATCGAACCCACGGCTTCCGGTTACGGATGAGCACAAAAGCTGGGCGCACTATTATTAACAACCGCAGGGCCAAGGGGCGGCGGCGCTTATCTGCCTGAAGGCCTCTTAATTTTTCAGGATTACAATTGGTATGCGGCGGCTATCACTGCCACGCTGGCGTTTGATAACGAAAAAATGGCAATATGACCACGTGTACCGGCGTGGAAGTCGATTGCGTGCCGATGGATTTAACTTTATTTTCACCTTGAACAAGCTTGGCCGCCATCGACTCGGAATAAGTATCAGCGGGGTCAAATCAGCGGTTAAGAGGAACAGATTAAAACGGCTGATCCGGGAATATTTTAGACTCAATCCAGCCTTTCCTGCAACGATAGCACAGCAGAAGGTGGGAGAGGCTGGAGTTGATTTGGTAATTACGGCCACCAAAAAGTTTACCCCTACTGATCTAAATGATCTTCAGGAAATATTTTCATCTTTTTTATCTTCTAAGAGAAATCCCACTGTTTCTCTCAGTCGACAAAAGAGGGGAAAAATAATTTAACAGCGGTAAGTAAAATTGCAGCGTTTTTTTCTATCTTTAATTAGAGCTTATCAAATCTTTATTTCTCCTCTATTCCCCCCTCGTTGCCGTTACATTCCGTCCTGTTCCCAGTACGCCATCGAGGCCATAAGCCGTTATGGCATATGGCGCGGCGGCTGGCTCGCCATACGGCGTATCTGCCGTTGCCATCCCTTTCATGCCGGGGGCTACGACCCAGTTAAATAATGTTAGCGAGTCTCCATGTTACGGTCGTTTACAATCTCTGATGTTTAATTAATGCCTGAGCAGACAATGCAGATCCGTGCCTGACAATAATCACGGCTAATATTCACGAAATCTAAAAAGCAAAATGGAACAATAATGGAAACCAAAAGAGCCTTTGTCGCGGTTATC
>CAZSOB010000281.1:0-2498 GCA_964608155.1 uncultured Desulfobulbia bacterium | reverse complement strand
ATATTCCCATTATCTTTATTACCGGTCTCATCGATCCGGATGATGTGGCCAGGGGCTTCAAGGCGGGAGCAGTAGATTATGTTGGCAAGCCTTTTGATTTTACCGAGGTCAGGGCTCGTATAGGCACCCAGCTGGCCTTGGCCAAGGCTCGTGCTGAGCTTATTGAACAAAACAGGCTCTTGGCCATCCAGGTACGTGAGCAGCAAATTGATGCCGCCCTGGCCAGTCGGATAATAAAGTTTATTAATGGCGGCTGCCCGCGCTATATAGATATTAACGATAACCTCTCACTCTTTGTCCGTTCTCTCAGTGTGCCCTGCCATTTTGAGGGTGGCGATCATTATCTGTTGCGAACCATGGGCGAATCCCCCGCTGCACGGCGGACGATCATCAGCCTGAAGGATCAGTCTGGTCATTCGGTAAATTGTATGCTGCGCAGCATTGTTACTGATCTTCTTCATAACTCCCTGCTTGACAGCATGCCTGATGCTGGTTGTGCCGACATTTTCAGCCGCTTAAATGAGCAGATTTGCCGCTCTGATTTCTTTGCCGGGGATGATTTCTGCACCGCGGTAAGCGCTGAAATAGATCATCGTAGCCTGAAATTACTCTATGTGAGCGCGGGGCATCCCCCCATCATCCTTATTCGTGGTCAGGAGGTGAGGAGTTTGCCCGATGGTGAATTAAATAATCTACCACTGGCGGTGATTCCGGGGGTGGAATATCAGGCAGGTGAGGTGGAACTACAGCCGGGTGATAAACTTATTTTCTATACCGATGGCTTAAATTCTTTGGGCCAGCAAGATCTGCCGCTGTGCCTTCAAGAACTCCTTGAATTGGTAAGTGAAATTATCAAGGGGCAGCCCGCAATGACGGTAAATGATCTGCTGAATGATCTGTTGCAGCGTTTGTGGGGGGATGAGGGTAACAGGCGGCGGGAGGATTTAAATGATGATCTTTCACTTTTGGTTCTGGAGATAGAGGATAGCAGCAGGGCGGCAGTACTGGAGTTGCGGCCGGCGGATTTTAGGGATATTGACGAATTAGTGAGTGCGGTGAGGTCTCAGCTCCCGGCAGCGGTCTGTGGCCCGAGCCAGCAGATGGCGGTGGGTGAGGCGGCCTTGAATGCCTGGCGGCATGGCAGTTTGGAAGATCCGTCCCGGTCTATATTTCTTCGCTGCTGGCAAGGTAACGACTGGAATATGGAAATCAGCGATAGCGGGGCAGGCTTTGAACCTGATCAAATATCGCCTCCGGTTGAGCCTGCCAATATCGCTAACCTGACAGGCCGGGGGATATTCGCCATGCGTAAATTCTGTTCGGCGTTACGTTGGCGGGACGGAGGGCGTAAGGTTGTGCTGTCATTTGAAAAATAGAGGGGTGGCAGAGAAGTATTCGGTTTACTGACAATAAGATAAATTTTACCTGTAAATTATAGTGGTATCACCGTTATACGACGGATGATTGGCCGCTATATTTACACATTCTCAGTGAATTATAAAGTATAGAGTAAAAAAAACACGAAATCAACGGCTTCATCAATAAGGGAGGAATAACGTGACCATTGAAACTGCAATTACAAAAAAAGAACACGAGACCGAGATCATGATTACTGGTGAGCTCGATGAACAGGGAGCTGAGCAGTTGAAGGAGGCCTTTACAACCCTTCTTGGTCAGGCCCCGGCAGTGATCAAAATTAATCTAATAGGTATTGAGATTATGGGGAGTTCGGCCATTGGCAAGATATTATTGTTCTATAAGAATTTTACCGTGGATGGCGGCCGCTTTAGTGTGATTAATCTGGCCCCGCATCTGTTTGAGCTCTTTAAAGAGCTCAAATTAGACAGCCTGTTCCCCATCGCCGGGCGTTGAGGTGCAATAGGCAAAAGGAGAGAGAAAGAGAGATGAATTGGCATAATCTAAGTTTGGGACGTAGAATGACCTTAAATTCTGGGCTGTTGGTTGCCTCTACCATAATTTTGGGAGTCGGGTCAGCTCTGGCTCTGCATAGTGTGGGCGGCAAGGATCAGTCCTGGGCCGGGCTGGTTTTTACTGCTACCATGGTTATTGCACTCACGGGGGGGACATTGTCCTGGTTTAACATCCGGGGTGCCACCTTGGTGCTTGATAAAATAACCATGGGTATTGAGGAAAACACCTTACAGGTGACAGCCGCCGCCGGTGAGGTGAAGGCCATGGGTCAGACTTTGGCTCAGAATGCCTCGGAACAGGCGGCTACCGTTGAGCAAACCTCTGCCTCTCTTGAGGAAATGACCGTTATGAGCCGTCGGACAGCGGAATTGAGCGCTGGCTCTGAGATTTTAATGAATGAAAATCTGGAGAAATCCGGCCAGTCCTTAAAATCCCTGGTAACTTTGACTCGTAATATGGAGGAGATAGAGCGGGAGAGTAGTAATATCAGAGCCATAATTAATACCATTGACTCAATCGCCTTTCAAACCAACCTGCTGGCCTTGAACGCGGCAGTGGAAGCGGCC
>CAZSOB010000280.1:0-2513 GCA_964608155.1 uncultured Desulfobulbia bacterium | reverse complement strand
GCAGGCGGGATTCCGCCCGTTTGGCAGCGGGATGCTGGGCAATCCGCTCCTCCGGCAGGTGATAGTCGTAGGACTCTATGTTAAATTCATTCATAGTCAATTAACCGCCTCGCGTAATCCGCCGCGAGAGACTCTCACTATTTTTTAATCTTAAATTTCCGCATCTTATATTGCAACAGACTCTTGGTAATGCCAAGGTCTCTTGCCGCCTGAGCCTGCACAAAATCCGCCTCCCTGAGCGCCCGGCTGACCAATCTTTCCTCAATGGCATCCAACACCTCGGGCAGCCTGCCGTTTAGAGATACCCCATCTATTACCGAAGGCCCATGCTGATCCCCTCCGCCGGCACCCTCGATATCCAAATCCTCAATCTCAATTTCATCTCCCCGGCACATGATAGCGGCCCGTTCAATGGCATTCTCCAGCTCCCTGACATTTCCCGGCCAGGGGGCGCGGATAAGAACCGGCAGGGCTGCCGGACTTATTGTCAGCCCCGGCCGACCGGCCTGTTCACCATATTTTTTGACAAAATGCTCCGTCAGGAGGGGTATATCATCGCTTCTCTGCCGCAGAGGCGGAATGACAATACTGACCACATTCAAACGGTAAAAGAGATCCTGCCGAAAGCGTTTTTCCAGCACCTCGTCCTGAAGATTTTTATTGGTGGCCGCCACAATACGAACATCTACCTTAATAGTTTTGTTCCCCCCCAAACGCTCAATGGTCTTCTCCTGTAGAACCCGCAGAAATTTGGCCTGTAAAGCCAGGGGCATCTCGCCGATCTCATCGAGAAACAAGGTTCCGGTATCGGCGGCCTCAAACTTACCTTTACGCATGACCACCGCCCCGGTAAAGGCCCCGCGTTCATGGCCGAAGAGTTCACTTTCCAGCAGATTTTCCGGCAGAGCGGCACAATTCAGGGAGAGAAAGGGCCGCCCAGCCCTGGGGCCTTGATAATGCAGAGCCTTGGCCACCAATTCCTTACCAGTACCAGATTCACCGGAGATCAACACCGTGCTGGGGGTTGGCGCCACCCGGCTGATAAGTTCATAAATATCACGCATGGCCCGGTTCTTGCCGATTATCCCCTCAAAGCTGTAGCGGCCGCGAATCTCCTGCTGCAGACGGCGGTTCTCCTGGGCCAGGGCGCTGTGTTCCAGGGCCTTATTAATACTGGCCAGCAGTTCATCGTTATTAAAGGGTTTGGTAATATAGTTGAAGGCCCCGCTCCGCATGGCCCGCACCGCCTTTTCTACCTCGCCATAGGCGGTAATCATGATAACCGGCATCTCGGGCCGGTTTGATTTCACGGCCTCTAACAAGGCAAAGCCATCCATATCCGGCATCTGCATATCGGTAAGCACCAGATCAATATCCACTCCCTTCATCAAGGCAAGGGCCTTAGCCCCGTTATCGGCCGTAATGGTTTCAAACCCCTCCTCACCGAGAAGTTCAGAGATAACAATCAAATAATTGGGCTCATCATCAACAACTAAAATTGTGTTCATAGTTTTCTCATGGATTTATGAATTGAAAAATTCTCCAGGCCGAAATCAGGGATTACGCGGCCGCCGCCATACTCGCCAAGATCGGCCCGATCCCGCTCTCGGCCGTGAAAATCGGAGCCGCCGCTGATTAATAAATTACGGCGCTCGCAGAAATCAAGTAAAAAGCGTATATTTTTAGTACTGTTTGAGGGATGATAGACCTCTACCCCGGACAGGCCAAAATCCATAAGTTCGGTTAACAGACGGGCCAGCACCGCCTCCGAAAGACCAGCGATACCGGGATGAGCCATAAAAGCCAGACCGCCTGCTCCTTTAATCATCGTAATAGCCTCTTCAGCCGTGAGAATATCCCGCTTTACATAAGCCGCCGCCCCCTTACGCAAAAATCGACGAAAGGCATCATCCTCCGAAGCCGCTATTTTTCGATCCGCGAGGAGACGGGCAATGTGGGGTCTGCCAAGCTGACCGCGGTCCTTGGCTGGTAAATCGGCTATTTGGAGTTCATGGCCCAGAACTCGCATTTTTTTTAAAATAGCCTCATTCCGGCGGCCGCGAGCCGTTTGAATACGCTCTAATCCAGACAGTAATACCTTGTTATCGGGCCGCATGTTATAACCCAGAACATGAATATCAATGCCATTATGATTGGCGCTCAATTCCAGACCTGGAATAAATTCAAGTCCGCAACTATGAGCGGCATCCTGGGCCTCAGAAATACCGGCCATGGTATCATGGTCTGTAAGGGCCAAAAATTTTAAACCCCGCCGCTTACCCCGAGCTGTCAACTGAGTTGGAGAAAGCAGGCCGTCTGAAAAATAGGAATGACAGTGGAGATCAATTTTATACATTTTTTAAAAACAATTTGCCAGGCCCGGCATTTTTGATAGAATAACTGTAATTATTCAGTTACAAATTAATCAACCTTTTATGGTAACTATTCAGCTGCACCCCATCTTTGCCCATTTTTGCCTTCTCGCATACCAAAGTATGCTTCAAAGTCAAAAA
>CAZSOB010000279.1:0-2514 GCA_964608155.1 uncultured Desulfobulbia bacterium | reverse complement strand
GTACACAGTATCCAGCTTCGAACTCCGCAAAACCAGACATGTAACTCCTGTCATGGTCATAAAGAATTATTTCTGACCCAGGCGGATCTTAGCTCCAAGGATCCAGCGGCCAACGAAAAAATTATCGTCCGTAAAATTCCTCCCCCAATTAAACGGTAAACGGTTTTTGGGAAATAGGTATTGAAAATTTATTAAAAAAGGAGGAATTCCATGAAGATAAGATTGATTCAGGCCATTTATATTATTGCTCTGCTAATCCCGCTGGGCTTTGTGCCCCCGGCAGCCTGCCGTTCCCTGCCACCTCTAATTGAAACGGGATGGCTGGCCAATAATCTCAATGCCAAGAATTTGGTACTCATTGATACCAGAACAGCATCCAATTACAAGGTGGGCCATCTGCCAGGAGCAGTAAGTATGCCCTACGCTAAATGGAACGCCTACAATGATGATCTGGAATGTCAATTATTACCCAAACCAGCCGATTTCATCAAAAAGTTGCGGGATCTTGGCTTAAACTCAGACAGCCGGGTAATTATTTACGACCAGGGTAATACCACCAGCGATGCCACCAAGGGCGCTTACGCCGTATGGGCCTTGGAGGCAATGGGGCACACCAATGTCTCATATCTTAACGGTGGTTTTACCAAATGGACCTTCGAGGGGCTGATAATAAACAATAAAAAGCCTGCCCCCCAGCCAGGGAATTTCAAGGTTCAAACAAGCTCCAACAAAATAGCAACATTGAAGTATGTTGAGTCCCAGCTCAATTCCAACAAGGTATTATTTGTTGATGCCCGCAATAGCGATGAATTTTTTGGAACTCACAAAAGGGCTGATGTGGTGCGTTACGGCCATATACCGGGGGCGATTAGTTTACCCGCGACCTTTCTGAATAATGCCGGTATTAACCGTGCCCCAGCCTCAATATTGCCCCTCAAAAAACTTGAGGCCATGGCGGCAGGTATGGGTATTCCAACAGATAAGAACAAGGAGTTAATCATATATTGTAATACCGGACAATACGCGGCCCTGGATTATTTTGTTCTGCATGACCTCCTGGGTTACCGAAACGCACGTCTCTTTGATGGTTCCATGCTTGAGTACGCTGTTCAGTACAAGCTGCCATTAGTAAAATATTCATGGGGCAGATAAAGCGTATTTGCCGCACCAAAACTAAAAAAAGAGAGGAAAAATTATGGATATAACCAAAAAATTCAGCACCATTCTACTGGGATTGCTTCTCAGTACCTCTTTGTTAGCCAGCACGGCCATGGCAGGCAGCACCCCTCTGCGAAGTGTGAAATGGCTGGCCCAAAACATTCACCAGGCCAATATGGTAATTCTTGATGTGAGTGACTTCACACATTATGAAAAAAACCATATACCAGGAGCCGTTAAGGCCTTTGGCCCCTGGATGACCATGAACCACAATTTTGTCGGTTTTATGATGCCAAAAGTTTCTGATCTTATTAGCATGATCAGAAGTTATGGGGTAAATAATAATTCATTTGTGGTAATATACGCTGAGGGTGTTACTGCCGATGACACGGCCAAAAGTGCCCGGGCCCTGTGGACATTACAGGCTCTGGGACACAATAATGTTGCCATTCTGAACGGCGGATTCACCGCCTGGGAGCGTACTGGCAAAGCGATTTCAACCCGCGCAGCCACCCCGGATCCCGGGAATTTCAGCGGCCGACTCCTAAATAGTAAGGTAACTTCACTTACTGGGGTACAGAATAAGCTGCATAAACCAGGGGTAACATTTGTTGATACCCGCCTCCCCGATCAGTACTTCGGTAAAGAAAAAAATAGTGAGATTGATCGCTTCGGTCACATTCCCGGCTCTCTGCTGTGGCCAGCTTCATACATGACCAATGCCGGTATTAATCTGTCACCCTCCTATTTTAAAGATGTAAAGGTACTGCGCCAGATGGCTGCCGGTGTTGGAATTCCGGCAGATAAAAACACCAAAATCGTTACCTACAGCAACCATGGTAAAAGTGCGGCCCTGGCCTATTTTGTCCTGCACGATATTCTGGGTTACAAGAATGTCAGCATCTATGACGGCTCAATGTTGCAATATGCCGTCATGAAGACCCCCTTAAAGACATTCCAGTGGGGGGGCCGGTAAGTAAATAGCAGAATCGAATACAGAATGGTTGAACAATTCAACGGCCACCCTCTTAAGACGGTGGCCGTTGAATTTACGTAAACGATCAACAAACCACACCTCGGAAGGTAATCGCCCTCCGAGGTGTAAGTGTTTCAGGGGTGCCCTGTTGCACACGCTTGAGTTCCCCAATTATACTCCCTGTGTATTGGGGAACTCAAGCGTGTGCAACAGGGCGTTCATGGAGCGCTTACGGATTTGCGGACTGCAAGTCTGGTATCCTTTGCAGTTAGCAATAATCCAATTCTGATGGCGTCGTAAAAAGTCCGATCTACTGCGTTGTGGCGTTTCGGCAGGGCTTCGGCATACCACAATGTATGGCCGAAGCCCTGCCGAAACGC
>CAZSOB010000278.1:0-2525 GCA_964608155.1 uncultured Desulfobulbia bacterium | reverse complement strand
GGTCAACCACCTGCATCAGGCTGTATAACTCCTCTAAACGATTTTCCAGCGGCGTACCGGAAAGAACAAAGGCATAGCGGCTGGGGATTAACTTGACCGCCGAGGCAATTTGGGTACGCCAGTTCTTAATCCGCTGGGCCTCATCCAATATAATCAGGTCGGGACGCAGGGTTTCATTAATAACCGAAAGATCACGCCTGACAAGCTCGTAATTGATAATAAAAAAATCACAATCCCGGCGATACTGCACCCCACGCTCGGCAGGCGGCCCCTGCACAACCAGGGTGGTGAGATCGGTGAACTTGGCGATTTCCCTGGCCCATTGCTGTTTAAGAGAGGCTGGACAAATAATAAGGGTTGTTTTAACATCCTCATATTGCCTTAGCCAAGCAGCGGCGCTAATAGCCTGCAAGGTCTTGCCCAGCCCCATATCATCGGCCAGCAGGGCTCGGCCGGTACCGGCCAGAAAGGCCGTTCCTTCTATCTGATAGGGATATAGACGGGCCTTGACCCCCGGCACCCGGCCGCTGTCTCGTATCCGGGCCTGAATTTCGCCGGCCCGCAGGCGGTGAGCCGCATCTGCCGCCAGGTGGTGGGCATAATCCACCGCGTCTTCGCCAATGTGAATATCTCCCCGCTCTGCAACAATTTCCGTAAAGCGGAAAAAATCATCCGGCAAACGGCGGCTGAAAGGGCCGGCCGCCTGGAAATAATCATTTAAAATGATCTCAAGGTCAGCCGCAATCGTCCGGGGGCGGTGCAGACATATTTGAGGGGCGTTATCAACCTCCCAAGAGAGATAGACATAGGGAAAGGGGGCAGGCTTCGCCTTGAATTGATCGTAATCAGGATGCTTTCTGATTTTATGCAGAGCGGCCTCAATATGCTTACAGGTGCCCAGTTGATTGTTGGCGAAATCAGGACAGTTACAGAGATTGGCCCGCCGGTGCAGACTGCGGATCGTCACCCGATAGGTCTTTTTAAAATGGGTGGATGATTTTAATGAAGCGGCATGCCAGACACCAAACCAGGGCTCACCGCTGGTAGGCTGAGCCTGTACCTCGGAACGGCCGCGCCTGGCCCGGTCTTTAATGGCGTTATCAGCGGCGGAGAGCATTTCCCTGTCCTCACCACATTGGTCGGCATAGGCGAAAAGCACAGCCACCACATGGCGGCATACCCCCTCATCCGGCGGACTGCCACAGTGGCATTGACAGCTTATGCCATTTTCAGCGGGCCGAATTTCCACATCGTAATAGGCATCCGGCTCCTCATCCTCAACACGGCCCCAGAGCAATTCCCGATCCTCATCGACCTCAATTACCCGGTTCTCCTTATAATAGCTCAAGCCAGTGTTAACAGCCTGGTTATTGGCAATTTTCTGCAGCCCCTCCTGATCAAAAAAGAATGGATCTCCAGCAATAAGATTGTCCATAGTCATAAAATTTTCTCCGGCAAAATTCGTACAGATTCCCTCACGACAGCCCTTTTCAGCCCCCCGTTAAACGACTGGGCTGTACCTGTAATCGTTGTATGGACAGCGATACCATTAAATTTTATGATCCTCAAGATTATCTTTGCGGTTCCGGCAAAAAAACAAAGACTGCGGACATATAATTGAGATGTAATAGTTCACCAAGAGCACCAAAATTGATGCTGCCCGATAGTGTAAGAGTTCATCAGTGCCTTAGATCCGTTTGTTTCTGCCCTTGAGTCTGTACTTCCTGTACGTGAGAGGGCTCAAACGGACGGAGATGAGGTGCTGGTAAACTCTTACATTGAGATACGGTTGTAGTCTTGCCATCCTTCAGCAGCTCCTTAACCCCCCATAATTATGGACTTGATCAAATCAGATTTTCCCACGATGCCGACCAGCTTACCATCCGTGACCACAGGCAGGGTATGCACATGCTTTTCCGCCATAAGAGTGGCCATTTCATTAAGCGGCGTATTCTCACTGACGGTCACGGAATGCTTAGAAAAAATATCCCGCACCGTGCGGCCCGCCATTTTCTGAAAATCCTGATCCATTTTATTAGGATTACCAAGGACGAATACAGCGTCCAGAATATTAATCACCGTGGGAATATGGAGATTTTTGTTCTGATCAATGAGATCACTCTCGGTCACCACTCCCAATAAATTTCCGTCCTCCATAACCGGCGCGCCACCGATTTTACGCTCGCAAAACAAGGCCGCCAACTCTTCCACCGGCATGTCCGGCGGTACGAAAATTACATCCGTTGTCATAATTTCTTTTGCGGTTAACATAGATTCTCCTTTTAGTCAGTAATGTCCAGTTAAGGACTTGCGTCAATAAATTTACGGCATTAAGGGGACTGATTTTATTTTTCTTGCTTTATATTCAGAGACAGAATATTTTTCGCCACCATATGATTTTGTTTATTGCATGGCAAATGAGAATTTAATTAAAGAATGAATAAAAACGGTGAAACTTCAGCATTATAACGTAACTATTCAGCGTGGTGCATAGAAGTAACAATAACCCCAGAGCGTAACTGTTC
>CAZSOB010000277.1:0-2527 GCA_964608155.1 uncultured Desulfobulbia bacterium | reverse complement strand
AGTTACACTCCGGTGGTTATTGTTACTTTTAGACATCACGCTGAATAGTTACGAAGATATTAATGAAATAGATGGATGTGATGAATTTTCGTAACTATTCAGCCAAGGCGGATAAGTTGCCCTGAACTGGGTAGGGTGGGCAGTGCCCACTATATAAGATCTCCAAGAATATTTACGGCGGGGGAATGTTATGTCTAAGGACTTACAGGTACTTCTTATCGGTTCCAAGGTCAGGATTATCAATTTACCCATCAAGGAGGTCAGCCTCTTGGCCGAGGGCAGTCTGCCGGCCTACGGTTATAATCCCGGTGATTTTATTGAACTCCTCGCCGGGCCGGTTAAGGTTGAAAAGGGCCGTCTTGAACAGTGTCGGGCCTGGTTATCCGGCTATATCGCGTCCCTTGCCAAAAGCCCGCTGATTAATGCCATCAGCTACGGGGAGCCCAAGGATATTTATCAGATATTCCGTCAGCGGGCTGTCGACAAGGATACGGGGTATGGTTGGTTCATGTTCCAGCAGATCCTGCCCTCTGAGGGGCGGATACCGGAATGTAACCAGCTTAAACTTGCGAAGCATGAGGGGGTGACTAATGGTAACTCCGGGATTGTCATTATTGATGATTCCGGCCGTCCGCCATGTGTGGCCGCTGAGCTGTTGGCCCGTAATGACAAGTCCTGGGTCATTGCCATGGGAATTAGTGCCGCTCACTGGCAGGATTGGGCTCTGCGGTTCAAGACTGATTTCCATCTTCTTTGCCGCCTTGCTGATCTGGAGACTACCAGAATGGAAATGGATTCCTCTGTGAATTGGGAATCTATCGTGGCCATGGCAATTAAGGCCTTAAGATCGCCTGAAGTAGGGCTGTGGGATTCTGCAACCGGACGGTTCTGCTGTCATATTGTGGTGGAGATGTATCCCCACGGTATTCTTTATCTGGGCCCGGACGGCTATTATTTCCGCCATCGTCCGGGCAGTCTGCCCGAAAAAAGTTCTCCCCGCTACAAGGGCTCCACCCCCTGCTACGATACCCTCTTGACCTCCATGCTGGTCAGGGATTGTCTCGAAGCAGAGGGGCAGCTTTTCTGCCGTAATTATTTCTACGACTTTTCGCGCCGGGTGCTGGCTAACTGGCAGCTGCTCTATGATAAGGGCTATTATTTTACCAATGGTCTCCATTTGCCGCGCCTGGATTTTTCAGTTTCGTCTCTAAATGCCAGACAATGTTCCAATGAAGAGTTGAGGGCTGACCCTTATTTTATTGAATTTGCTTACAACTCGCCTGATTTTGATAAGAATTTGGAGAAGGTGGCTTGTCAGGCCTGGGATGCCGATAAAAAAAGGGCTTTGCGAGTTCTTTTCCCCTTTAAATCAGCTTATACCGTTGAGTTGGAGGGGCAGTCTCAGCCACCGTCCCAGGCCTTGACGGTAATCTGTGAGGTCTTGCATCATCTGAAGGAGGAGGTGAGTTGGAAGCGGGGTTTTGAGCGCCTGCGGCTCTATCATGTCGGCAACCTGCGTACCACTGATCCAGTGGAGATTGAACCGGTGGTAACCCTGCAGAATGTCATGGCCTCCTATGTTATGCGGCAGAGGGTGCAACGCCCCCTGTGTGTCGGAGTGTTTGGTCCTCCTGGTTCAGGTAAGTCTTTTTCGGTGAAGGAGGTAGCCCGGGTAATTGCCGATAAATTTGCCAGCGACCCCTTTGATTTTTTTGAATTTAACCTCACCCAGTTTGGCGGCCCCGATGAGATCAATTCCGCCATCGAACCGGTGCGGGCCACGGTAGCCAAAGGCAAGATCCCCATCGTCTTCTGGGACGAATTTGACTGCCGCTATGATAATCACGAATTCGGCTATTTACGTTATTTTCTGCCCGCTATGCAGGACGGCGTCACCTATGTCAATGGTACCCCTTATAATATCGGCCGGGCTATTTTTGTCTTTGCCGGGGGAGTCAAGGCCAGCTGGGAGGATATGGAGCGGCTGCTCACGGATGATGAACCCAAGGCCCTGCAACTGACCAAGACCCTGAAAATTCCCGATTTTATGAGCCGTTTGCGGGTTGTTTTAGACATTGAAGGCATTAATCTGGGAGAGCATCTTTTCTCAGAGTCTGCCAGCCCCCTGGAGCTTGAGGAGTTGAGGCGGATTTTGATGAAACGGGCCTTTATCATTGCCCACCAGATGGACACCCATTGGAAGCAGGCGGCTCGCAAGACCTCCGGTCTTCTGCTTCGTTTATTGTTGGCCAAATACAAATTTGGGGCTCGTTCCATTGAGGCGGTAATTGAGTCCAGCGGGGCGGTGGATCGTCTGGTCTACGGCCTGCCTGAATTAATCGCTCCGGCTGCCGCCCGTATTCACGCTACCTGGCGGGTAGAACTGGAACGTAAGATTGATACTATCCGTAAGGGTCTTGGCATCCGGGCGGTCTGGTAAAAGATAGATTCAGGTAAGCGTAGATTCCGAGATGGAGCACTGCTGAACAGTTACACTCCGGTGGTTATTGTTACTTTTAGACATCAC
>CAZSOB010000276.1:0-2528 GCA_964608155.1 uncultured Desulfobulbia bacterium | reverse complement strand
TTTCTTCCTCTAATAACTGCCGACCCGACAGGTGTGACAGATCAAAGGTGGGAAAAGTCTCTATTATACTGGTGGTGAGGGCCTGGATATCGCTTAAGTCAATAGGCAGGTAATTTTTGGTGAGATAGAGATGGGTGGCGCTGGTCAGGATGCCGTTAATAATCATCTGGCTCAAGAGGGCGATGAGGTGAGTGTCCCGTTTTATCAGGGCGCCATGGTTGTTAATGACCGACTGGTTGTCAAGGCGGCCTTGAAAGGCGGCGAATATATCCTGACCTTTAACCCGGACGATATGCAGGGTAATATCATGCTGCTCAATCATCTCCCTTGAAAGGCTCTGTATATACTCAATTTTATTTGGTTTTTTCTGGTGGAAGGTGAAGAGCTTGCGGCCGAGAACGGCAATATCCTCATCGGTAATGGTCAGCCCGATGCCCTCTCGCGCGAAGGCCCGCATGTACCAGCGCAGTCTCTTATAAGTGGCAATGAGGTAATTATGGATCTGCCGCCCCTCTTTGATTAGATCACGGTAGCGCCAGTAACGGAAGTTCTGGTAATGACGAATAGGCTCGGGGAACAACCCCCAGTCCGCCATTAAACGCATGGTGGTTTTGAGATGCTTAGCATACTTGGGACTCCGACGCTCTGACTCCATGCCTTCTATGGTTTTTAGAAAGAGACTTGCCCTGATAAGGTGATCGCGGCGCTGACTGGTTGTTTCCGTCTGATAAAAATTAACAATGGCCCGGGCCAGGAGGAGATAGGGATCAATGTCATCTAACTCCAGAGGTTTGTCGGCCTGAGCCAGCATCTCGGGGAAACATACTAAGCGCTTCAGTTGATCCGAAACTAAGGGACTTTTTTCTTTACTGCCCAGGATTAATTCGAGATAGGCAAATTTTATCACTGACTTAAAAGGACTGTCTAAGGCCTTATTCATCTGCCACAGGCAGGCGCCAAAGGTCTCAGCCTTTGGGATTTCGGCGATATACCCCAGGTCAACGAAATTGCTGATGTTTACCCTCTCCCTGCCCGGCAATTCGGCGACAAATTTTTGGTATTCATCAACCTTTAATTCCGGTGGTATGAACCACCAAAGGGGTAATTTGCCAGCTACCAGAATATGGGTGCGGAAGAATTCATCCTTTAATAAAAGTTTCATGGCTGAACCGGCAGACTCCTCCTCGGCCCTGGAGGCAAAGCTGTTTTCTCTCGTTTGGGTAATATCCATGAGAAAGAGGTGTACTTCAACTCCATGTCCCTCGGCCCAGTCCTCAATTACCTGACATTTTTGTCTCAAGAGGTCAAGACCAGCGGGGCCTATCTCATCGAAATTAACCAAAAGCCAGTAATCACAATCGGATTTGGCGCTTTGAGCTATACTGCCAATGCTGCCGATTGTACTTAATGAATGGATCAGTGGTTTGGCGGTGGTCTCTGTGTCTTTATCAGCGCTCTGAGGTCTGGATTTGGGAAAATAGCGCTGGATGATATTTCGGTTAATTGTTTTCTGGGGATTAAAGAGATGAATACCGCATGGACACTCATCTTTGCCGGCCCTTATATAGCCTGGTAAATCAGGGGAATTGAAGTGGAGAAGATAGGGAATAACCTTGAAAAAAAAGAGGGCGGTGTTCTCATTAAATTTAATGGCTTTCAGCTTTCTGGCCTGATTATAGGCCAGATAACGGTTTATGCGGTCTTTAAATGTCATGCAGTTAGATATTTTGAATGGCCTGGGTCAGCCGTACAGCCTCTTTGCTTTTTTTGACATTATGAACTCTGATAATCGCCGCGCCGCGTTCGGCGCAGAGTGCGGCAAGGGCGGCGGTGGCGCAGTCACGATCAATATTTTCGCCTAACAGTCTGGTCATAAAGGATTTACGGGAATGGCCTATAAGGACAGGGCAGCCAAGCTCCTGATAATCTTGCAGACGGTTGAGAATGGTGAGATTATGCGGCAGGGACTTGCCGAAGCCGATACCGGGATCAATGATGATTTTTTCAGGGGCTATACCGTTTTCCGTCAGCCATTTAAGACGTTCACGGAAGAAGCGTAAGGTATCTTGAACAATATCGTTATAAACCGGGTTGACCTGCATATCCTCAGGCCTGCCCTGCATATGCATAATGATTATTGGAACGGCTTGAAAGCGGGCCACTTCGAGCATATTGGCATCAAAACGCAGGGCGCTGATATCGTTAATGATATCGGCCCCGGCCTCGATTGCCTGGCGCGCTACCTCAGCCTTCGTGGTGTCGATGGAGATGGGAATGGCGGATTGGGCGCGGAGACTTTTTATGGCCGGAATTACTCTGCTTAGTTCTTCGTTAAGATCAACCGGCTCGGCAAATGGTCTGGATGACTCGCCGCCAATATCAATAATGTCTACCCCCGCATCAAGCATCTGCTGCCCCTGTGCGGCTATGGCGTCAGTGGTGGTAAATTTGCCGCCGTCGGAGAAAGAATCCGGGGTGACGTTAATAATCCCCATAATCCGGCCGGCACCCGGAGACAGATCCAGATT
>CAZSOB010000275.1:0-2535 GCA_964608155.1 uncultured Desulfobulbia bacterium | reverse complement strand
GTTCCGGCTCCGGGGTTCTGGCAAATTGCAGAAAATCATCCGACATCCGTTTCATCTCCTGAATTTCTTCTTTTATAACCTCCACATATTCTTGCCCCTCAGTTAGACTATCCACCTTTTCCAAGCCGGAAACAGCTCCCCGAATAGCATATAAACTGTTCCTGGTTTCGTGGGCAATCTGCGCCGACATCTGGCCAATGGCTGCCATGCAGGTCAATTTTTCCTGTTCCTTGGCAATCTTTTTATTTCTTTGCAGATATACCCTCAAATTAGTCATCATCCGGCTAAAGGCATCCCGAAGCTGCAGGCTCTCATCCTTACAGGAAGTCCGTTTACGGGAGGCGTTCTCCGGGTAAATTTCCTGGTCGAATTGATCAATCTCCTGCAAAAGTTCAATAATCGGCCTGGTCAGGGCTCGGGAAATGATAAAGGCCCCGCCAATACCGAGGAGAAAGATAACCAAAGCAAGATAGAGAATCCGGCGGATTGTCCGCCTCAATTCCCCATCAATATGCCGGCTCTCGGCCACCCTGTCAAAACCTACTTGGAGCGCCCCCAGGGTTACCCCCTCAATCTTAATGGGCCTTAGAATATCCCCGCTCTGCAGCGAGACGGATGCTGTCGGCCGCTGTAGAAATTTCATGAGCTTATCGTCCCGGCTGCCAATATCCGTGATCTTATCAGAGGCCACGATTATGTGCCGCCGATCGATTATCCTAACCCGCGCGATCTCCCCCGCGGCCTGTAGCTGCCTGATCTGTTCCATGAGATAACCATAATTACGAGACAAAAGAACGTCCGAAGCGGTTTGGGATAGTTTTCTGGCAATACTTTGATGAAACTGGCCAAGCTGCCATTTAAGATTTCTTCTAACCGTGGACATAACCAGGATACTGACGGTCAGAAAAATAACGACGATCAGACCGATTACATAGACCACGCCCTTGGTTTTAATACTGGTCTGGCGGCTGAAGCTCTGAAAGGGATGCATAACCGCCTATTGACCAACCAGAATTTTTTTAACTTTGTTCTTCACAAAATCCGGGACATTCCTGGAGGCCGAAAGCAGCCAGTCGGAGAGGGGCGGGGTGCGGCCCAGAATGACAATCCCCCGGGGTGGAATGTCAGCCCGCAGCCGTCGCAGGGTATCCAGGGTTATAAATCCGGCTGCGACCTCATTCCGATAGACACTCATCAAGACATGCTCGCAGGTGCCAAGGCTCATTAGACGCGCCGGGTCAAGAGACACCCCCTGCTGCCGCAGCCAGCGCTTCTGAGCCTTATAACCCCCTTCTGAAAGTCTGTATGGGATCCCTATCTTCCTGCCCCGAAGAGCAGTTAGATCCTTCACCCCGCTGCTGGAGCTGGTAATAATTAGGCCGATGTTAAGCTCCGGCGGCAGAAGAGCCAAAGTACCGAGAGCTTCCAGAGGCGGCTTGCCGGGGCTGACAGTAAGGCCCGCTTCTCGCAAAAATAAATCACCCTTGCCATGTTTAGCAAGCTCCATAAAAGCGGCAATACTCCCCGGTATGCGAAGATGGTAATTCCAGCCGGTTTCCAGACGCAGACTGGTGAGCAAAGGCTTCAAGCGGCCGAATATATCGGCATCATAATAGAGAGGCTCCACCACGAGGGTATGCTCCCCCGGACGGAATACCGCGCCCTTGCCTCCCCTCTTGAGACTTTCGGTCAACACCCGGACAATATCATAATCACTATCCAGGGCCAGGGAAAAGCCATCCACCCCCTTTTCAAGACCGCCAATAATATTTTTACGATTCGGGGCCTGATTTAAATCAAGCATGGCCGCCTTAATCCGGCCGATTAAGGCGGCACCCAGTCCTGAGCGGGCGGTGAAAAGATATTGAGGAATGGCCTCTGAATAACGGATAATTCTAAGGCCATTGCCAATGAAGGTACGGGCCGCCATCTCCGGCACCCCGGTAACATCAAACATCCTGGCCATGACAGCGAGGAGGGCGCTCTCGTCATTACCCAGCTTCACGACCTCAAAAAATTTATCATCGGTTAAGCCAACCCGCTGCAGCATAATCCGGGGTAATAAGCCGGAACCAGGGCAATTATATCGCCCATATACCAGGGTCTTACCAAGAAGATCCGCTGTCCGCCTGATTTTTGAATCATCCCTTACCACCAGGACACTTCGATAGTAATCACGGCCGTTAAGGCGTAATTTAACTAAGGGTGACATGGGCAGAGCTTTCGTCAGGGTGCAATAGAGAGTCGGGCAGACAAAGGCAATATCAATCTTCTTTTCCCTGAACAGGGCCGCGATTTCCGAATTCCGGCGGGCAACCTTGAGTAGCAGGGGCCGCCGCAGCCTCTGCTCCAGATAATGTTTCAGGGGCAAAAAATCCTTATACATCCTGGTGGGGGACTTCATGGGAATCAGCAGGAGACGAAGGGGAGGAGGCGCAGCATTACCTGCCGCGGGAAAGAAAAAACAACAGAAAGCAACCCAGAAAAAGGCATGCTTTTTAAGAATATTCATATTCATAGGCAAAGGTCTATTTA
>CAZSOB010000274.1:0-2537 GCA_964608155.1 uncultured Desulfobulbia bacterium | reverse complement strand
GCCGGGAATTTCCCTCTGCCATAACGCTCCGCCTGGATCACCGCGTAGGCAGGCTTTACGGCCTTAATAAAGGGCATACTGCTTGAGGTTCGGCTGCCATGATGAGGAACTTTGAGTACGTCACTATGTAACTCATCTACGTCCACAGACTGCAGCAAACGCTCTTCGGCCCGCCTCTCAATATCGCCGGTAAAGAGAAAGGCGCGTCTGCCGGCAGTCAGTCTTAAAACCAAGCCCTGATTATTGCGTTGCCAGTCGGAGTCGGCCCCGCCCCCTTCCCGTAATTCCACGGCGGATAGATTAAGCAAATTACGGAGCCGCACCGCCTTGTCGTGATAAAGTACGCTGCCGGCCGCGGCAACCCGTACCTTAATTTTGAGTTCACGGGCCAGTTTAAGCAAATTTTCAAAGCCCTCCTCGTCCACCGCCAGTGTATTAACCCAGAGAACCCTGGGCCGGAAACGACGCAGGATAAAGGCCAGACCGTTATAGTGATCGGCATGGGGATGAGTGACAACAACGGCATCTATCCGACTTATATGGTTATGCCAGAGAAAGGGGGCAACTATGCTTTCCCCTACATCATAATACCGGGTAGATCTGCGCTGGCGGCGGCCGCTGTCAATAATAATGGTATGAGCGCCGGGCAGCCGCAGGATACTGCAGCCGCCATGCCCCACATTCAGGAAGCTCACCCTTGTCTTAGCATCGGAGAACGGCTTAATCGGCAGCATGGCCAGGAGCGCGATTATAATAACGCCAAGGAGAAGCCACCTGCCCCCCCTCTTAAACCACAAGCCCAAAAGTCCCAGAGCCGCATACCAGAGGATGATTTGAGCCCAATATGGACTTGGAAGCCAGATAGTAAACGGCAGAGTGGCCAGAAAACCGGCAGCCTTTAAAGAGGCCGTAATCCCCAGAGCGCCAATCTTAAATAACAGGGCCGCCAGAGGGGCAAAGGGCAATATCAAACAGGCAAGAAGACCCCAGGCCAGGGCCCACAGGCATAACAGGGGTTCCACAATTAAGGTCGCCAGGGGGCTTATAAGAGCCAGGCGATGGAAATTAGCGATGATGATGGGCGCGGTGCCCGCCATGGCGGCAATGGAGATCAAAATGGAGAACAGGCTCCAGCGCCATAGCCAATTACGCCGCCACCAGGGGCTTGCAGCGGCAGGAGCGGCGGCCAGCTGCCTTAATGGTACAGCGAAGACAGCGATGGCGGCCATGGCCGCGAAGGAGAGCTGAAAAGAAACAGCAAAGAGCAGAGCCGGTTTAAAGGCCAGAATTATCAGGGCGGCAATGGCTGTATTATTGGCGATTGACCATTGTCTGTCCACCAGGAGGGCAGCCACAAAGACCATGGTCATCAGCAGCGCCCTGACCGCCGGGGGCTGAAAACCAGCAATGAGGGCATAGATAGTTAGGGGGATTAACGAAATCAGGGCCGCCACCTTCAGGGCCGGAATCCGCAGCAGGAGCCAGGTACTGCGTTTCAGAAACCAGAGGACAATAAATCCCGCACCCACAGCGAGGAGCCCCATATGAATCCCGGAAATGGCCAGCAGATGAACAATACCGCAGGCCTTAAAATTCTCCATGACCCCGGGGCTGAGGGCGGAACGGTCACCGATGAGCAGAGCTCGGTAAACACCGGCCTGCTCAGGTACCAGCTCATCAAGACGCCGACCGATAATCATTCGCCAATGTTCCGGCAGATAACGCAAACGGCTGAGAATTCCAGGGGTAGAGGGACGATTTATCCTCTGTAAAAGACGGGGTGATGATATCCAGCCAGTGACCCTTATCCCCTGGCGGTTCAGGTAGGCCCGATAGTCAAAGGCCCCAGGCACAGTCGGCCCCCGGGGCGGGCTTAAACGAGCCCGCACCATAAAATAATCACCGGGTGTAAGCCAGAGAGGCGGCGGGCCGGGCATGGTGAGCCGCACCAGGCCCGTAACCGCTACCCGCTCCCGGCCGCGGCGCATCTCCCGGGCCTTCATTATCAAAACCGTATTCTCCCGGCCGACGGCCGGGGCCTGCTGGAGGATTCCGCTGATAGTTACCTCCCGGCTGACCACGGGAATGCCGGTTGTCTGCCGGGTATTTAAATCAGTTGAAAGAGTGGCGTGAATACCGCCAACCATAAAGAAAAAGACCAGCAGCAGGGACTTGGTTATCAACGGCCCATGACGCTGGGCAATAAGCCGGAAGGCCAGAAGAATCAGAACAATCCAGACCAATACAACCGGGACAAAGGCAACTTTAGCCCACAGAATACCGGCGCCAAAGGCCAGGGTTATCGGAATTAGGGAGGTGATTATAGGCTGGTTGTTTTTTTTGCTTTTTAATCAGTAATCAGTAATCAGTGATGGCGTCGCAAAAAGTCCGATCTCCGGTGTTGTGGTGTTTCGGCATACCTTCGGGAGTCCATCAATCAGTAAAGGGTTTTAGTTTATCCCGACGGCTGGAGTGACGCAGACGGTTCAGGGCCTTTTTCTCGATCTGCCGAATACGTTCACGAGAGACGTTAAAAC
>CAZSOB010000273.1:0-2561 GCA_964608155.1 uncultured Desulfobulbia bacterium | reverse complement strand
GTTACAGGCCCATCTTTTTGAGGCGGTAACGCAGGGCATCACGCGACAACCCTAAAAGATCAGCCGCCTTACGTTGATTGCCGCCGCTCTTCTCCATGGCCTTGCGGATAAAACTCTCCTCCATGACCTCGAGGGAAAGATCAGCGGGCAATTCCATTTCTTCCATCCCCCTGCCAGCCGGAACCTCAACCGGGACACCTTCCAGATTCTCCCGGATATCATCCACGGCAATAATCTCGCCGTCTGAGAGTACGACCAGTTTTTCAACGAGGTTTTTTAACTGCCGGACGTTTCCAGGCCAGGGGTGATTCAGAAGAATTTTCATCCCCTTTTCGTCAATAACCTTGTCACCCGTATCGTATTTCTGGCAGAAAGCTTTTAAGAAGGAATCCGCCAAGACCGGGATATCCTCCAGCCTTTCCCGTAACGGTGGCAGCTCAATGGTGGCAATGTTCAAACGATAAAAGAGATCTAAACGAAATTCTTTATGCTGCACCTGAGCGTTAAGATCGTGATTAGTGGCAGCGAGGATGCGGACATCGGCCGGGATATCATCCAGGGCGCCTATGGGCCGAAAGGATTTTTCTTCAAGAAGCTTTAATATCTTTGATTGAAACTGATACGGCATATCCCCCAGCTCATCTAAGAGTACGGTACCGCCATTGGCCGCTTCAATCAGCCCCTTTTTGGAATTCCTGGCATCAGTAAAGGCCCCTTTCTCGTAACCGAACAATTCACTCTCAATGAGATGCTCAGGGATATTAGAGCAGCCAATCTGGACGTATGGGTAGTCCCGGCGATTACTCATCTCGTGAATTTTCTGGCAGAGATAATTTTTCCCGGTACCGGATTCACCGAGAATCAGGATAGTAAGATCTGATTTCACCGCCAGCCGTTTAGTGATGGCAAAGACCTTTCCCATCTTTTCACTGACGCATTGCAATTCTCCTGGTTCCGCTCCGTTAGTGGCGGACATCTCTGCCCTGATATTATCGAGGGTTTCCTTTAATTTATCAAAATCAATGGGTTTTTCCTGATAATCCCTCGCTCCCAGCTTCATGGCGGCAACCGCGCTGTATAACTCCCGTTGGCCGCTGATCATGATAACTATAATCTCCGGCCGGGAACTTTTGATGACCTTTAAAATTTCCAGACCGTCAATGGAGTCCTGCAACTTCATATCGAGGAGGACTATATCGGGTTCTTTATCCTCTATAATCTTCAGAGCCTTGGTGCCTGAACCTGCTGTGAAGGCGGTAAAGCCCTCTTGTTTGACAAATTTTTCCAGACCGAAACGAATGAGGGATTCGTCATCAACAATAAGAACCTTAGGGGGGGGAGGCTGATGAGATTTAGATGGCGGCATATGATGGGCTTTTGGAATTTAGCAGGAAGCAAAATTATTTCTAAAAGTTCATTACTCTAAATTTGGTCTATCATATTATTTTTTGGTAATAATTTCAATAAAGATAAAGGCGCAGGCTAAGAAAAGTCGTTTAATTTTAAATTATTAAGCCCAGAGAAGGCAAAAAATAATCATAGAGCATAAAGTAGGTAGTGCGGGAGTGTTCGCAAAAGATTATACTTGCAATTTATTTTTTTTGATTCCAGCGGGATAAAATCCCCTTAAGCTAACGGGTTAAAATGATTGTTAGGAAACAAACCAGACAAATAAACGTGGGCGGTGTGCCACTCGGCGGTGGAGCGCCAATTGTGGTGCAGTCTATGACCAACACCGACACCAGGGACGCAGCGGCCACCGTCAGCCAGATAAAACGCTTGACCGAGGCGGGCTGTGAGATTATCAGGGTAGCAGTGTTGGATATGGAGGCGGCGCTAACCATTGCCCGGATCAAGGCCTCAATCCGCATTCCCATTATTGCTGATATTCATTTTGACTGGCGGCTGGCAGTAGTTAGTATGGAGAGTGGCGCCCATGCCGTGCGTATCAATCCCGGCAACCTGGGCGGGGCCGAGAAGCTGGCCAAGGTGGTGGAAGCGGCAAAAAAATATGGGGCGGCTATTCGGGTAGGAGTAAATTCCGGCTCCTTAGAGCGGGATATCCTCAACCGTCATGGCGGCCCAACCCCGGAAGCCTTAGTGGAAAGCGCCTTAAGAAATGTCGCGCTCCTTGAGAGGCAGAATTTTACCAACCTCAAGATCTCGGTTAAATCCTCGGACGCCATGTTAACGGTGGCGGGTTATCGGGCACTCGCGGCCAGTTGTGATTACCCTCTGCATCTCGGCGTCACCGAGGCCGGGGGACTGATCGCCGGCACGGTTAAATCAAGTGTTGCCCTGGGCCTCCTGCTATACGAGGGCATAGGCGATACCCTTCGTATCTCCCTGACCCGTGATCCAATAGAAGAGATAAGGGTGGCCTATGAGCTGTTGCGGGCTCTGCACATTCGGGAACGGGGGCCAGAGTTGATCTCCTGTCCAACCTGCGGCCGCTGCCAGATTGATCTCTTTTCCCTGGCTGAACAGGTAGAGGAGTATATCCAGACCGTTAAAACCAATTTAAAAATCGCGGTTATGGGCTGCGTGGTCAACGGCCCAGG
>CAZSOB010000272.1:0-2575 GCA_964608155.1 uncultured Desulfobulbia bacterium | reverse complement strand
TCATAATATACCGGGGTATCCCTCTTCATCAGGGACATGGTAAATAACTCATCATCGGGCTTAATTGACACCCCGCGCGGGCCCAGCTTATCAATCTTACTCTGAATATCCAAGGCAAAAAAGTACTTGGCCCGTTCCGGGGCCTTAAAGATATAAAGGACGTGCCGGAGAATACTGTCAATAATTTCCCGTTTTTTTAAGGGATGCCTGAGGGTCATTACCTTATCGCCGGCCTCGGCAAAGCGTCCCTCCCGGTCAGCCTCAATACTCGCCACCAGACCGTTATGACAGGAAAATATATTCTTGCGGTTACGTTCCCGTTCCAGTTCATAAAGCACGGTACCGGGGATATGCCGCCACTCCCCGCTGGGAGCGGAAACCGTATCCCCCTCCTTGACCTTGAACCGCACCCGGCCGGTATGGGCCGTGTGAATATCAATATAATCGTAGGGATCGGCCCGATATCTATTTAATATTTCGTCGAAATAATTATCATCATACATAGGTATTTTACAATGCAAAGTTGTACGGGACAGTTACCGGTAATAGAGATTGCGGCCGCCCATGGTCATCAACGATTTATGCAGATTACGCCTGAACTCCCGACGATCCCAGATGCCCTGAATATGGCCGCGCTTCAAGGCGTTCCTGGCGCTGTGATAATCCGGTGGAATATCCTGGCCCGTGGTCTCCCGAATTACCCGCTGCCCGGCAAAACCTATCCGGCTGGAACGAATGGCAAACTGATAATAGGAACAGCCCAGGAAGCTGGCCACCGGCCCGGCATAGGAGTTATTATCGTAAACCACTATATAAAGGCCGCCGGCATCGACGTAATCACGTACCGCCATGGTGCATTTCGGCATCTGAATAACCCCGAGAGTCCCCTCCTGGATGCGGATACCGCCCGTGGTATGAACATAGGCCAGCAGGGGTTTACGCTGCAATTTTGCCAGTTCGCAGGCCCGGACGAATTTCTCGCCCTCCGCCGCTCCCACCGTGCCGTTACGAAAATTACTATAAAGCATGGAAACCACGAGTTCCACCCCCATGACCCGGGCCTGAAAGGTGATATTGGCACTTTGGCGGTGTGTCTTCCTCACCGCCTCCTGAATCTTTTTATCAAGAATGGGATGATCAAGAGGGTTGGCGGCCGCGATCTCATTATTAAATTCACGGATTGAATCACGGTCAAAAAGATTCTTCAGATACCATTGATATTCCAGGGGAAAATGATGGCCGCAATTCTCACATACCCCGCAGAATTCACCATAAAGATCCGGTACCCAGAGATCCTTACAGCCTTTACGTTCAGCGTTGGGGCAGGTAACGGTGCGGTCTTCGTTGGCCAGAGGGCTGGTATAGTCGCCGCCGAATATACTGGTACGCCGGGTGGTGTCCGTGGCGGGCAGCGGCCTGTTCACCGCCTTACCGGCCGCGGACGGCCTTTGGGAGAGAAAATCATAGGCGGAAGAAAAGGGGGCGGTGAGTCGGTTAAAAAAACTCGAGCCCTCACTTGAGACATCATGGAAGACCTTCTCCATCTGCTTGCGCTGGTATTTAAGTATATCATAGACCACCGAGTAATATATCCGCGCTCCCCGCCAGCGGGTCTTCTTGATAAATTCCCGCACGCCGCCGCCAACGGGACAGGTAAAGGCGTTGACCGCCATATTACGATACTTGCGGCCCCTGAGAGTCAGCAGACGGTTCACTTCGTCTTTGTTAAGATCCCATGATATATCGATATGGGCGTTGTCATCAGCGGCAGCTATATCCAACTGGGTAGAATCATTCAGCTTCTTGCGGCGTAACTCATAGGCCCGAAAGGCGCGCAGACTCTTGGTCTTTAATACCACCTCGTCCGTGGCCCGCATCATCTCATTTTTTAAACGCTTAAAAAAGGCAAAATCATCATGGCGAGCCCCAAGAGTTGGCTCCTGAATAATACGGTCAATGGTTCCAAACTTCAAATTATCCTGCGCCGTCATCTTCAAACGTTCGGCACAGGTTTCCACCAGGCCGGGCGGCATGGCTTCGCCCTCTCTGATCTTACCCTCAATGGCTGCCGCCCCCTCCGGGGAGATAACTGAATAATAGCCGTGTGAGAACATAAGCCGAAAATCAGCCAGCCCCACGGCCTCAGCGCCGCCCGACCCCCCCTCGGAGATAACGGAGACCATAGGTACCCGCAGCTTGGTCATACAAAAGAGGTTGCGGGCAATCTGCTGCCCGGCACCGGGATAATCTTCCACTGGAAAGGCACCAGGTGTGAAGATATAAAAATGAATGGGAATCCCCTCGGTTTGAGCTACCAGCATATAACGCAGGGCCTTCTCGTTACCCCAGGGCTTGCTGGAGCCGCCATTTCTGAACTCCTCGCCGCGGCCCTTTTCGTGGCCGATAACCATAACCTGCTGGGCATAGACCTTGTTCTTTACCCGGCGCATGATATTGGCCTTGGCGGCAATCATGGAGGGATCTATATTGGCATCACCTTCACCGCCCAGTTCGGTATAATCCTCATAGACATTCTCCAGAATATCCTTCAGAGAAAAACGCAGAGGGCTGCGGA
>CAZSOB010000271.1:0-2597 GCA_964608155.1 uncultured Desulfobulbia bacterium | reverse complement strand
GAGCGTTTGATGAGTGCCTCGTTTATTGAGCGTTTACAGGGGATTAAGATTGCCCTTTTCGCCATTGATGAGGCCCATTGCGTGTCACAATGGGGGCATGATTTCAGGCCGGAATATCAGCAGCTTGGCCGCCTGCGGGAACTTTTGTCAGGGCCGCCCATTATCGCCCTGACCGCCACCGCTGAACCACATACCAGAAAGGATATTTTAAAGGGGCTTAATCTGTCCGCGGCTCGCACCTTTGTCACCGGATTTGACCGCCCCAATATCCGCTATACCGTGGTTGATAAGGCCAAACCTGCGGTTCAGCTTAAGAGATTTCTGGCGGATCATGAGGGCGAGTCGGGTATTGTCTATGCCTTAAGCCGCAAGCGGGTGGAGGCCATTGCCGCGGATCTTGCCCAGGCCGGGGTTGCTGCCGATGCCTATCATGCCGGGCTGAGCGATGCTAAGCGACAGGAGGTGCAGGATGCCTTTCAGCACGATGATATTCAGGTGGTGGTGGCCACCGTTGCCTTTGGCATGGGGATAGACAAATCCAACGTCCGTTTTGTGGTGCATTATGATCTGCCCAAGAATATTGAAAGTTACTATCAGGAGACCGGCCGGGCCGGGCGGGACGGCTTAAACGCCGAAGCCCTGCTACTTTTTGGTTATGGCGATATTGCCATCGCCCGGAGTCTCATTGAAAAGGGCCAGAATCAGGAACGTAAACGCATTGAACTCCATAAATTGAACAGCATGGTGGCCTTTGGCGAGGCCCAGACCTGTCGGCGGCAGATTCTGCTGGCCTATTTCGGTGATAAATTGGCCAAGCCCTGCGCTAACTGTGATATCTGCCTCAATCCACCCCGCCAGATTGAGGTTACCGAGGAGGCCCGCAAGGCCCTGTCCTGCGTCTATCGGGTCGGGCAGCGTTTTGGTATTGGCCATGTGATTGATGTGCTGCGGGGCTCAAAGGGGAAACGTCTGCTGCAATTGGGCCATAACCGCCTTTCAACCTATGGTATTGGTGAGGACAGGCCGCGTGATTTCTGGAGCGCCGTTCTTCGGCATCTCATTAATCAGGGCTATCTCTTACAGGATATTGCCAATTATTCCGTCCTGTCTCTGACGAAGGAATCCGGGCCGCTGCTCAGGGGCGAGATAAGCCTGACTATGCCGGAGCCCAGAATCAGGGATGCCGGCAGGAAAGAAAAACCAAAGGTTCTGGGAACCCTTGAGTATGATGCCGAACTCTTTGAGCAATTACGAAAATTACGCAAGCAGATAGCCGACGAGGATAACGTGCCGCCCTTTGTGGTATTTAGTGATGCCAGCTTAGCGGAGATGGCCGCCGTTCGCCCCCGGAATGACGCTGCGATGCTTGCCGTCACCGGGGTCGGTAAGTATAAACTGGAGCGTTACGGAGCCCGTTTCCTAACGGTTCTCTGGGAATATAAACCTTCAGGAGTATCCGGTTAGAGTTTTGCATTAAGCTTGGTTGGTGGTTTTAGGCCGGGAAACAGATTAAATTTTTCCTCTCAACCCAGGGGACTGAATTTTTTTCGCGTTTTTTGGCGAAAATCATTCTGTCCCCGAAGCGAAAGCCGGGAAAAAATAAAATCGTAATAGTTCGCTAAGAGCACCAAACTTGATGCTCCCCCCTCTTTTATCCGGCAGGGAAAATTATTTTTTAATGAGTGCTGAATCAGCGCAACAAACCGGCAAAGAGCCGTTGCTCCAAGCTTTAGCGCCGGTATTTCCCGGCGCTAAAGCTGCTTTTTCAGAGATTATTATTTAATTTCAACACGTTTTACGTTGGTTTTCGGCATATCCTTGCGGGGCATTTTGATGGTGAGTACGCCGCTCTTGAATTTTGCCTTGATATTATCCTGATCCGCGTCTTCAGGCATGGATAAAAGTCGCTGGAAGGAGCCGTAGGAGCGCTCAATACGGTAGTAATTCTTGTCTTTTTCCTCCTTTTCCTGCTTCTTTTCACCCCGGATAATCATGTTGTTGTCGGCGATTTCGATGCTCACGTCTTTTTCGCTCACCCCCGGTACCTCCACGGTAATGGTATATTCATTATCCGTCGCGGCAATATCCACCTGTGGTTTTAAGAATCCTGCTGAGGTAAGCGGCGTAAAGAAATCAGTATTAAAAGGCGACAGCCCGACCCCGCGAAAGGTGTTCGCAAACAGCCGATCCATTTCGTGATGGAGTTGGAGAATCGGATGCAAAGATTTGTCCTCCGGAGAGGTGATTTGTCCGCCGGTTCGTTGTACCGGAACATTGGCCTCGGATTCCTCTTCTTCCCTTTTAAACCAGTTCCATGGAGCAAGCTTTTTGATATCCATAACTGACCTCCTTGGTTAAATGTTATTCTTTATTATCCAGCCCGTTCTCTCTGTTTGCAAAATAATTACGATTTGTAATGTGTCAATAAAAAATGGTTACTTTTTGACTTCTTTGCATCTAATTACTTTTTTGTTTAACCGTAAATAGTAATTATAGTAGCAGGATCTGCTCCTTCCTTGAAGGCCTTTTATATGGCTCAACTATGCTGGTTTATCCGCGGATATTCGTTTTATATGTAGAGTGTTTGGGGATAGGTT